>DATNQB010000042.1 GCA_036702875.1 Oculatellaceae cyanobacterium
GAGACCGTTCTTTTTTATCACAGTTTGATACTTTTTTCTCTATAGAGAGCTTGTTGTCAATAAGCTGACAGTTTTTTGATAGGGGCTGAACCCTGATGTGCAAAGCACATCAGGCTTTGGGGGCGCTTGTCGCCCCCTGAAATTGCTTACCCATGATGTCGCGACAATTACCCGCTACACCTATGAGCGTTTAGCAGCAGAAAAGCCTATGCCAGGAGTAATTGAAGTTACCGCAGATGCACCTATTGGTCGGGTTATTGAGGATATTCTGCTACTTTTGGCGTGCAGCATTGAGGGAGAATTAGAAGGACAAATCCAATATCTCCCTCTGTAAAGACTAATTGCCAAATCCTAAGTAACCTCTGGGGGTAATCATCCAATTATTATGGATGCGAGTACTTTGATTGCCAATTAATACTAGGGTTAACATATCAATAGGCGCATCTAATAATTTATCTAGTGTGGTTAAGGTAATTTGTTCGTCATCTCGATAGGCAGAACGAACAACTGAAACTGGTGTATCTGGGTGGCGATGTTGCAGAAAGATGTCTCTAGCGATCGCAATTTGTTGTGTGCGAGTTTGCGATCGCGGATTGTATAATGCTGTAATAAAATCTGCTTGCGCTGCTGCTGTTAACCGCTTTTCGATTACTTCCCAAGGTGTTAATAAATCACTTAAGCTAATGGCGCAAAAGTCGTGCATTAAAGGTGTGCCGACACGCGCAGCCGCAGATTGTAAGGCTGTGATACCTGGGAATACTTGCACTCCAGGGGTTTTACCATCCCAATTTTGAGTACTAAGTTGTTCTAGTACTAATCCAGCCATGCCATAAATACCAGAGTCGCCAGAAGAAACGACAGCAACATTTAAACCCCATTGTGCCAGTGCGATCGCACGTTCTGCACGTTGACGTTCTTGGGTTATTGGTAAAGCTTCTACTATTTGCCCTGGTCGCAGCAAGGGCGAGATTAAATCAATATATAGAGAGTAGCCAATCACAGCATCAGCTTGAGTTACAGCCGTTTGCGCTGCTGGAGTCATTTGATCTAATTGTCCTGGCCCTGTACCAATTAAATATAGATAACCTGTGCGACCAGTATATTCTTGTTCTGCTTGTGCGATCGCAACTGTCACCGCACCCTGACGATTTGGGATTTTAGCCTTCTCTCGATCAGGGGAGGTATTTTGGATTAATTTACCTTCTGCATCACAGTAAAAAATTTGTTTAGTAACTAACAAACTTTGACATTGTGCAGCAGATAAAGCCGCCGCCTCTGATACGCTAGGTGTGCCTACTTCTGCTGCTACTACTGTTGAAGGGTTAGGAACATTTACAGAATTTAGTACTGATGCCGGAAAAGTTTGTAAAGGTAAATTGCGATCGCTACACAATTCTATTATCCCTTGCTCATCAGCTTTAATATCTATAGTGGCAATACCTGCGATCGCACTTTCAGCTAAATTATTAGCTTTTAATACTTCAACAATAGCTGCCTCAATTGCTGGTTTTGGTGTTCCGCGTTCACAACCAACACCCACCCACAAAACTCGCGGATGCCATTGTACTTGGGGAAGTTCCGCATCGGGTAGTTGTAACAAATTTGGAGTAATCCAAATCTTGGCTTTAAATTGCCCATCAAATAACCCCAACCCCAACTTCTCCCCGTTAACGGGGAGGGGGGTAAGAGGTGGAGAGGGGTTGGCAAAAATAAAAGAATGTCCTTCTGGTAAATGATTTTGCCACAGGGTAGAACCTGCTTGTTGAATTACTTGTACAGCTTCGCCACGCGCTATAGTTGCGCTAACTTCTGTCCAATCTCCCGCACCACGACACCAGCCGAAAGGTACTCCCAATACATCAATTCCTGGTAAACCTAAACTAGATGCTGCACCCGTTAATACAGGGGTTGCGCCTAACTGATGGGCGATTAATTGTGCTAAATTATCACCGCCGCCTTGATGACCACTACATAAACTAATTACAAACTGACCTGCCTCATCAATTACTACTACAGCAGGATCAACTGATTTATGCTCTAGTAATGGTGCAATTAAGCGTACAACTGCGCCTGTAGCTAAACAAAAGACAAAAGCGCGATACTGCTGCCAAATATTCGCTAAGTGAGTTTTTAAGGAACCTGTATATACTTGGGCGTTTTCAATACCAGTGATAGATTCTGGTATCCAGAGGGTAGCGCCAGCAGTTTGACACAATAATTGTAGTTTTTTCGCACCGCTAGGAGTAGTTGCGATCGCAGCTAATGGTTGGAAATCTTGAAAAAGTAACTGGCTCAATTTTTTTAAATACAATCTGGCATCTTATCTAGAGTAGCCAGTAACCCAACATTTTGAAGCTTTAGGGGCAAAATGTCCCCAAATAGGTGGGATTTGTGTAAAAAGCACGGGTATACTAGCGATCAATCGTCGTAAGAATTTAGGAAAACCTGGTCGTGTCAAATTGCCCATACTGTGATGTTCTAGTCGATGAGGCATATAACTTCTGTATTAGCTGCGAGCAGCAAGTTAAGTGTCAAGTATGCGGTAGTTACCTAATTAAAGATAAGAGTAAGTGCCTTAAGTGTGGCACTTCTATAAATACGTCTCAGATTACTGCCACTCCTCTGAATAATTTTTCACTGGAGGAGGAACAGTCAGAAAGCAATTACTCAAGAAAGCTAAATCTATCATTCACAGCTACTGCGATCGATAAGGTTGCGTCTGTTTTAAGTGATTACGTTCCCTTAACTCCATCAAAAAAAACTAAACCAGTTGCCCAACCTCAACAACAACTTGCTCTACCTTTTTTACAAACACCAGTAGAGAATAATCCTTCGACTCAATCGGAAATAACGGATGAGGATATTGTCGAGACCACAGGAAAAAATGTTTCAGATAATCATTCTGCTTCTGATTACTTTGAAAAAGATGGACAAGGAATTCTTATTTCAACCACACCTGATTACAAGGGGAAGAATAAGAAACTTCAACAACAGAGATTCAGCTTATTGTATGTATGGGCTTACAACATTCTCTATGAAGAACCAGTGCCTAGTAAAGAACATTTAAATCAAGCTGCAAAAAAAAATGGAGTGTATGACACAAACTACTCTACAAATCTTAATCATATAGCTAATTTATCTTTTATTAAATCTGATGATACTTTCAAGCTTAATCCTGGTGGACGTTCCGAAGTACTGAAAGTTTTAAGCGAGATGCAGGACTCTGATCTGAGTGGTTTTGAGTACTGGGGGAAAACTCGAAAAAACACTAATCGAGGTTCTCGTATAACGAAAGAAGATTCTCAAAAAATTGAGGAATGGGTTCAAATGCCATCGAGATTTGACAGTTTCGATGTAAGAACACTCGACACTGCTTATAAATGTGCTCTACTTGCTCTGTATGACATTACGAAAGAGCTAAAAATTCAGGATGCCGTAAAGCCAGGAGTAGCATATAACTATCTTATAAAAAGATATAAAACCATTTCGGTGACCAAAGAAAACTTCTCAAAAGCGCTAAGTAATACCAAAGAGTACAGCAAATATTTTAGCCGTACTTCTGAAGGGCAGTATTATCTTTCTCCTGAAGCTGAAAGCCTTGTAGAGGGGTGGTCAAACCTGAATAATGAGCAGAATTCTTAAAAATTATGAGTATTCAAAGATCTCAAATTGAAACAGCTTTATCCACAAAGCTTCCCAAAGATATTCTTGTTGCTTTACTTGATGAATACCAACATATTAAGCAACAGTTTTTCTTAGGAAAATTTCAACCGACAGAGCTAAATGCTGCTAGATTTAGCGAATGCGTCTTACGGTTAATTGAGTTCTTGGATACAGGCAACTATACTCCATTTGGAAAGCAATTAAATACACAAAGCATAATAAATCGTGTTTCTAACAATACTACTTTGCCGGAGGGTATTCGCTTTTTTATTCCTCAACTAATAAGGGTTCTCCTTGATATTAGAAACAAAAGAAATGTTGCTCATGTTGGCGGAGAAGTAAATCCCAACTATTCTGATTCGCTATTTGTCTCTCATTGTGCAGACTGGATCTTGGTTGAGCTAATACGTAATTATCATACAAATAGCATTGATGCAGCGAGAAAGATTGTTACAAGCATTAATGAAACTAAAATTCCTGTAATAGTAGAAGTTGGAAACTTCATCAGAGTTCAAAACACAAATCTTAAAACCGATCAAAAAACTCTACTTATTCTGTATTACAAACAGCCAGATAAAGTCAGTGATGTAGATTTGATCAGATGGATTAAATACTCAAATGCTAGCAGATACCGAACTGATATCCTGAAACTCTTAGATAATGAAGCTTTAATTCACTACGAAAATAATTTTTGTACACTTCTGCCAAAAGGAATGATTTATGTTGAGAAAAACATCAGTCCCGAACTCATTTTGTAATAGATGATAAATTACTCATGTGCTTCATTCAAAACATCCTTATACATTGCCACCTATCTCTGCAACATACATTTATCTTCGCCAACCTAAAGCAGCAAAAGTGATAGATTCGGTTGTGCCTTAATTTTAATCTTTCCCCTAATAGCAGTTTAAACGTTGATTTAACTGACTACGGATGGCAGGAGTTTTGATTAATTGTGCAACTTGTCGAGCTTGATTCTTCAACCCCGCTTGAGCATAATTAATCGCTATGCTTTCTAAGAAACTTGCGCGATCATCAGGATCTTCTACTTCTGTTTTGCTAATGACATTGCCTTGACTATCTGTTTCTACCTTGAATACCATTACTTTAGATTCAGGATCTTTTAAAGTCTTAGCAACTTGTAATGCTTGATTTAATGCCTGACTAGCTTTAGCATTTTGCTGATTCTGGATATATTTACCAGCAATAGCTATTAACAATCTAGTTTTATCTTCTGGAGTTGTTAAGGTATTAACTAATTGCATTGCTTGATCGTATTGTCCTGCATCCAGATATTTATTAGCTAATTCCTGTGAGATGCCGTTTTTATAAACAGGATTATTAAATGCCTTGATAGACTGCAAGGCTAAGTTATATTGTCCTGCTTCTAAATACAAGTTGGTCATTTCTTGCAAGGTAGCGAGAGATATTGAAGCGTCGTTAATATTTGGTACTAGCTTTAACGCCTGGGTTAATGTTTCAGTCGCTTTATTCGCTTGTCCTGCTAAGGCATATTCTAGAGCAATTTCTGCTTTAGCTTTAGCGATTGAGTCTAGTGATGGGAGGGTGTTTGCTGTTTGAAGTGCTTGAGAAAAAACTGTTGCTGCTTTTTGTGGTTGTTTCGTTTTACTATAATATTTAGCGATCGCAGCTAAGGTTTTAGCTCGATAAGTATAAGTAGAATTTAAATTTTGGATTTTTTGAGCAACTTCTAACGCTCTTGTATATTCTCCACCTTCAGCGAGTGCGATCGCAAGTTTGTTTAAAACAATATTTTTATCGTCAATAAATTTACTATCAATAGTTTGGACAACTTGCAATGCTTGGTTGTAATCTTTAGCTTGCACTGCTTGAATGCCAACGTCTCTCAAGGCTTTTGCTTGATCAAAATTATCTGGAATTGTTTGACCTATAATACTAGCATACTCGTATTGTCTAGAGGAAGTAAAATTGCGAGTAATATCTTGTTGAGTAACAGTTTTTTGGTAACTATCTGGAATTGCATTAATTGATTCTATGCTTTGAGCTAGTATTTGGTTAGCTTGTTGTTGGTGTCCAGCAGTAGCATATAATGGTGCGATCGCAGCTAATCCATTAGCTTTATTAACAGGATTTTCTATAGTTTGCACAGCTTTGAGTGCAGCAGTTAATTGTCCTGCTTTACCGTATGCGATCGCAACGTTAGCTAATAATTCTTCATTTTTTAAAGTTTTCGCAACATTCAAAGCTTGGGAAAACACAGTTGCAGCTTGAGTTAGCTGTTTAGCTTTAGCATACTCAGCAGCAATTTGTGCTAAAGCTAAGGCTTTACTCTCTGTATTCTCGATAGTTTGAGTAAACTGGAGAGCTTGTGCAAGTTTACCATTGTTTGCATAGTTGGATGCGATCGCGCTCAAAACCCTAGCTTTATAATCACTATTAGTGATACCTTTAGCCACCTCAATTGCTTGCTCATCCTTACCCATTTGAGCATAAATAGTACCAATTTCGTGTAAAATATCAGCTTTTCTATAAGGATTAGAAACTTTTTGAGCCAAATTAAGTGACTGAGGTAAAATTTCTACTGCTGTTGCTGACTTACCAACTGTCAGATAATTTTTTGCTATGCTAGTTAAAGCAACACTTTTCAACTCATTATTTTGGATCGACGCACTTGTTTTAACAGCTTCAGCTAGTATAGGAATAGCTTTAGATGGTTGATTTATTTGGGTATAGTAAAGAGCGATCGCAGTTAAAGCTTTAGTTTTAATATTGCTATAATTTTGATTCAATGCTTGAGCTAATACTAAAGTTTCGTCTATAATTTTAGCTGCTTGCTCCTTATTGCCAGATTTGACAGCTTGATTGACTATTTTATCTAATAACCTTGGTTGTCCATAAAAATTTACTAACGCATCTAATACATAAGATTTATATTGATTTCCTCTGAAACTTTGCGTTAATTTTATTGCTTGTCTAATCTTAGTAGCAGCTTGTGAAATATTTCCTCTATTAGCCTCCTCATCAGCTTTTTGAATTAATGCTGACGCATCAGCATTAATTCCTTGATTAATTTCTTCAGTGCAGTTAAATTTGCTGCTTTCTACTTGCTTTGATGTAGATTTAGGTGTTAATGCTAATTGGGATTGTTGATTTGCTTGCGCTAAAGAGTAAAAACTCCCATTGAATATTAAAAAGCTTAAACAACTACTACCTATATTAAAAATAAGTTTATTCATATTTCCTGAACTAAAAAATATATAGTTGTTAACAACCGAGATTATGCCATCTGTGGTTAATTAACCCAATTTTGACATCAGCGACAAATCTAATATATCACTCTTGAATTACTAAGACGTAACCAAAATTACTTTGTTGCCAATCACTCAGAGCAGTTATGAGAGCAGCCAGCTACAGCAGTGGTATAATATTTTATTAGTTTAAAATTATTAACCTTGGAGGAAATAATGTCAGAATTTTTAGATTTTCTTAAACATAAATTTGCCTATGTTGCTAGGGCTGAATTTAAGCCAGGAAAATTTGATGAAGCTGAACAACTATTTGAAAAAGCAGTTTCAACTTACAAAGATGGTTTTCAAGGAGCATACCTTTTACAAGAACCTGGAACAGATAAAGGAATTGCTGTAATTCTTTGGGAAAGTGCAGAGCAAATGGAAGCAAATCAAAGCGAAGCTTTACAGAATATTATAAACCAAATGACACCTTTATTTGCCAAAGGGCCAGCTACTAATTTTTATGAAGTTGTCAGTGAAATTCAGCCTAATCAAAAGTAAAAAATTAATTACGTTGTTGAATGTAATAGCGTATAAGATATTGGGAAACTGACTTTTGGAATAATCTTTAAGTGCCATCAAATAGATTGACATTAAAGCAAAAATAATAGAGTCCACAAAAAAACGCCTGACTTACTTGTTAGGCGTTTTGTATTGTGGGCATCTTGCCTGCGTATCATTATGCGTAATATTCTGTCCCTTTAATGGCTTACGATCAACGTAGGTTGGGTGGAACGAAGTGAAACCCAACATTTATAAATGTTGGCGTTGGGTTAAGCGCAGCGCAACCCAACCTACAAATCATAGCTAATCAGCCGGACATGATATAAGTTCTAATTACACATTGTTTACTTTCCGTCTAAAGTTCTAGAAACTTGTAGCGGCGTAACTGCTGGCAATTTAGTACTAACTACAGTAGATTGCAGCATCGGGGTACGAGTAATAGAATCGTTTGCCAAGGTAAACAATGGATTAGATAAAATGCCAGCTAAACTTGTCGCTATTACAGACAGTACTAAACCGACTTGCAAAGGTCGCATTCCAGGCAAATTCCACTTAATTTCTGGATAATTTTTCACAGCATCAGACATTTCATGGGGTTCTTTTACTACCATCATCTTGACGACACGAATGTAGTAGTAAATGGAAATTACAGTGGTGAGTAAGCCTAATAGTACTAAGCCGTAAGCGCCTGCTTTCCAACCAGCCCAGAATAAGTAAATTTTACCGAAGAATCCAGCTAGAGGTGGAATACCCCCTAAAGAAAGTAAGCAAATACTTAAACCCAGTGTCAAAAGTGGGTCTTTTTGATACAAACCGGAATACTCGCTAATTTGGTCGGTTCCTGTGCGTAAGGAGAATAGAATTACACAAGTAAAACCGCCCAAGTTCATAAACAGGTAAATCATCAGGTAAAACACCATACTGGCGTAACCTTCTGTGGTTGCGGTAACTAAACCAATCATCACAAAGCCAGCTTGGGCGATGGAAGAGTAAGCCAAGAGGCGTTTCATGCTGGTTTGAGTAAGTGCAACCACGTTACCCAAAATCATACTGAGGACTGCTAGGGCAGTAAATACAAAATGCCACTCTTCTGTAACTGAGGGGAAAGCAGTTACAAGTAAGCGAATTGCTAAGGCGAACCCTGCTGCTTTGGAACCAACTGATAAGAAAGCAACTACTGGAGTAGGAGAACCTTCGTAAACGTCTGGTGTCCACTGGTGGAAGGGAACTGCGGAGATTTTAAAGGCAATACCTGCGATCGCAAATACTAAAGCAATCAATACTCCCAAGGATACATTAGATCCCGCGTTAGCAATCCCAGATGCGATCGCACTTAAGCGAGTTTCTCCTCCAGATAACCCGTAAAGCAGTGATACACCATAGAGGAAAATTGCGGAACTCGAAGCCCCAATTAGCAGATATTTTAAAGCTGCTTCATTAGAACGGGGGTCGCGCTTCATGTATCCCGTAATTAGATAAGAGGAGAGACTTAAAGTTTCTAGAGATACAAAAATCGTGACTAACTCATCTGCACCAGATAAAAACATCCCGCCGACAGTCGCACTGAGCAAAATGGCGATAAATTCTGCTAGGGATGTACCACTCTGCTCAACGTAGCGGATTGACATCAATACGGTGACGGTAGCAGATAAGGCGACGATGCCACGAAACACGATGCTCATCGCATCACTATTAAAACTACCCAAAAAGGAAATTGGGTTAGTGATGGTGCTATCCCATTGATAGTACAGGGCGACAACCGAGGAAAGCAAACCTGCGATCGCTAAATAAGGAGTCCAACGCGCAGATGACCGCCCTACAATCAAGTCACCTACTAAAACCGCCAGCAGGGTGATAATTACAATCCCCTCTGGCAAAATTGTTCCGGCATTAAGCTGGGCTGCGAGACTGGCAAAATCCATAAATTTAGGCAGAGCAGATATTATTGTTATGCAACACTTAGATGTTGCCTCATCCATTGCATTTTATCTGTAGCACTGCCTTTAGTGCCATTCTAGTTTTATGAGAATACTGATAGTTGAGGATGATAGATCACTTTCTGAGGCACTAGCAGCAGCATTAAGCGATCAACTTTATGTTGTCGATGTTCTAGCAAATGCGGAAGATGCTTGGCTACAATCTCAAGTTTTCAATTATGACCTAATTCTATTAGATGTCATGCTTCCCAATTTAGATGGGATTAGCTTTTGTAAACAACTACGCGCTGATGGTAATACCACACCTATTCTCATGCTAACTGCCCGCGACGAAATCACTAACAAAGTCGCTGGGTTAGATGCTGGGGCGGATGACTATCTGACCAAACCTGTTGATTTGGCAGAATTATTGGCGAGAATTCGAGCCTTGCTGCGCCGAGGGAGTGTTAATTTACTCCCGATTTTAGAGTGGGGTAAATTGCGCCTTGATCCGATTACCCATGAATTAACATATAATAACCTTCCCGTCAACCTAACTGCCAAAGAATTTAGTCTCGTAGAACTTTTTATGCGTCAGCCTCTACGGGTATTTACCCACAGTTTTATTATTGAAAACCTTTGGCAGTCTGAGGCTTCACCAGCAGAAGATACGATTAAAGTTCATATCAAAAGCATACGTAATAAATTCAAAAAAGTGTTAGCCCCATCGGATTTGATCGAAACAATTTACGGTGTAGGTTATCGTCTCAAATCGTTGGCTGACAAAAACTAGATTTAATTGCCTATCGTTTCAAGAGTAAATTTATAGCGACTCTTTTTGATCTTCCTCTACTTCGGTAATGGTTCGTTTCGTGGCAAAGCCGTTGAGAAGGATGCCTCGAATCAGTGATACTTCTGCATCCAATCCTTTGGCGTGATCTTCGTATTTTGCTACTGCACTTTGTATATTGTAGTTTTTCATCCGCTCAGACATTTGACGCAAGAATGTGATCTTTTCCTCCATTGCCCGAACAGCCGACCACAAAGCATTTTCAAGGTAGTTCGTTTGCTCTGATAAAAACACTTTAGCCGTAAACGAGTGTCCTATGTGACAGCGAAACCGCAGAAGCCTATTCTCTAGCCATTTGCTTAGTAGAGTTTTTTGAAGAACAACAAAAATCAGCAGACAATTCTTCAAATAAAATTCCAACTTCCGAGAATGAGCAATAAAAAGTAATACCTAAATTTATAAATTACCTACAGAAAATCAAAATTTTTGCTACAGATATCAGTGATGTAGCGATTGAGAAAGCCCGTAAAGGTATATATACAGAAAGACAAGTAGTTGATGTTTCCCCAGAACGTCTAAAACGCTTTTTTGTTAAAGTAGAAGGCGGTTATCAAATCTGCAAAAATATCCGCGAGTTGTGTATTTTTGCCAAACACAATTTATATCAAGACCCGCCTTTTTTTAATTTAGATTTGGTTAGTTGTCGAAATGTATTAATTTATTTTACACCAGCTTTACAAAAGCAAGTTTTGCAGATATTTCACTATAGTATTAATACTACTGGTTTTTTGGTATTAGGAAGCTCAGAAAGCCCTGGTGAAACATCAGAATTATTTGCAACTGTAGATAAAAAATGCAAGATTTATACTAAAAAACTGCTCCCCACCAAACTTAAATTTGACTTTATCGCCAAGAGATATCCTCTAGACAAAATGAGTGCTGGTAAAAAAGTCAACTCGGAGGTGACAAAATCCAATGCTATACAGCAACAAGCTGACCGAATCATCTTAGAAAAGTATGGTTCTACCAGTGTAGTTATCAACAATGACCTCGATATTATTCTATTTAGGGGCGATACCAGTTTATATTTGCGTCCTGCACAAGGAAAGCCAAATTCCAATATTCTCAAAATGGCGCGTGAAGGTTTAATTTTAGATTTGCGAACAGCTATTCACAATGCCCAAAATCAGAAGATCTCGGTCAAAAAATTAAATTTGCAAATTAAATATAATAATTATTATATAACCTGTAATCTAGAAGTTATTCCTTTTTCGGTCAATTCAGTAGAAGAATGGTATTTTTTAGTTGTATTTGAAGAAGTTAATATTGGTACTCCTGACTTAATTTCAGAGCAGTTAACTAGCCCACAGGCTAGAACGTTAAGCAATCAAGCTACGGACAATTATGAAATTATCCAGCTTAAACAAGAATTAGCGATCGCTAAAGAAGAGCTTGGTGCTACTAAAGAGTATTTACAATCAATCATTGAAGAACAAGAGTTTACTAACCAAGAACTCAAAGCTGCTAACGAGGAAATACAATCAAGCAACGAAGAATTTCAAAGTACTAATGAGGAACTAGAAACAGCCAAAGAAAAACTTCAGGCGACTAATGAAGAATTAAACACAATTAACGAGGAACTACGCCATCTAAACTTAGAATCCAGCCAGCTTAATAACGATTTGATGAACTTAATTAATAATGTTAATCTTCCGATTATTATGCCGGGTAAAGATTTATGTATCCGCCGACTTACCCCTAAAACAGACCAAATTCTCAACCTGCTTCCCAGTGATATTGGACGACCGCTAAATAATATCAAGCTTAATATTAATGTTCCCAATTTAGAACAAATTATTTTAGAAGTGATTGATACTTCTATTGTTTTTGAGCAAGAAATTCAAGATTTTAAATCTCGTTGGTATAACCTGCGGATATTACCCTATAAAACCAGTGAAAATCATATTGATGGGGCAGTACTAATATTAATTGATATTGATGCACTTAAACAAAGCGCCGAGCAAGTAAAAGCAGCCCGTAATTACTCTGAAGGCATAGTGAGAACAGTAAGACAACCTCTGCTTGTTCTAGATGCAGACTTGAAAGTAATCACAGCTAATGAAGCCTTTTATCACACTTTTGAAATTACCCCCGATCGGGTAGAAAAAAAATTATTTGCAAAAATCCAAAAAGGTGCTTGGAATATTCCAGAATTGCAAAACAAACTCTCAAAAGTGATTTCAGAAAATCAAGAATTAATTGATTTTGAAATCAGTCATGAATTTGGAATAATGAAAGTTAAGACAATGTTGCTCAATGCCTGGGCAATTTCTCAATCACTTACTGACAACACTTTAATACTTTTAGCAATTGCAGATATTACTGAGCGTAAACAATTTGAAAATGAACGTACCAAACTATTAGCTCATGAGCAAGCAATTCGCGCCTCAGCCGAAGCTGCCAACCGCGCTAAAGATGAATTTCTTTCCGTGCTTTCTCACGAACTCCGCACGCCTTTGAGCGCCATTATCATGTGGGTACAGTTGCTTGCTTCTCGGAAATTTGAAGACCCAAATCTCGCCCGTGGACTAGAAATGATTGAGCGCAGTGCTAAAGCGCAAAACCAGCTAATTGAGGAACTTTTAGATATTTCCCGAATTACAGCAGGTAAATTGAACTTAGTCTGCTCAGAAGTTGATCTAATAAATGTGATTGAAGCTGCGATTGAGATGGTACGGCTGACGGCTGAAGCTAAAAATATTCAAATTGAAAGAATTTTTAACTACTCAGAAGTAATAGTATTTGCAGATTACCAACGCTTGCAGCAAGTATTGTGGAATCTGTTAGCTAATGCCATAAAATTTACTCCTGAAGGGGGAAGAGTTACAGTTGAAGTTCAGATTATTGACTCAATTGCCCAAATTCAAATCATCGACACTGGAATTGGGATTAGTGCTGAGTTTTTATCTTATGTGTTTGAGCGTTTCCTTCAAGCTGATAGTAGCAATACGCGATCGCACGGTGGACTAGGACTAGGACTTACAATTGTCCGGCGTTTAGTAGAACTACACAACGGCACTGTAGAAGCATCAAGCCCAGGCACAGGACAAGGAACGACAATCACCGTCAGGCTACCACTGATTAGCTACTTTGAAGATCCTGTAGTGCTGAGTAATGGCAATTTATCAGCCATTAGCAAGTTAGCTTCTCCACCATTAGGAGAAATTAAGACACTTTCCGGCTTGCACGTACTTCTAGTTGACGATAACGCCGACACCCTAGATGTTCTCAAAACCATCCTTGAAGAGTACCAAGCAGAAGTGACAGCAGTATCCTCGGTTAAATTAGCCCTGCAAGCACTGAGAGCAAACCCTAAAATGTATGATGTTTTATTATCTGATCTGGCGATGCCAAAAGAAGATGGCTATACGTTGATTCATCAAGTAAGGGCGCTAGATCCAGCTTTGGGCGGACAAATTCCAGCAGCATCGCTGACGGCTTATGTTAAGAGTAATCAAGCTTTAGAGGCTCTCAATGCGGGATATCAAGTGCATCTAACGAAACCCGTAGAACCTGCTCAACTGGCATTTGTTGTCGCTACTCTGGCTAAACGGATTTCTTAGACATAAAATCCAGTGACCAAGATGGTCACACTACATCTAGGCAACCACAAATGTAGTGCGGGCATCTTGCCTGCTAGAAATCTATAGCGAGCAAGATGCTCGCACTTCTGTACCTCATAAATATGAAAACTGCTAGAAACGCAGATATTTTTTTACGGTTAATGATTTTTAGGATAAGTTCTAAAATCCACTTGACTTTTACCTGTGCCATAGTGACTGTTGAGATATAGCTAGAATTCTCTAGATAGAACTGTTATAGCCTAGCTGCTAATTTAATCAACCCCCATGTCAACCCTTGTCATCGTAGAATCTCCCACTAAAGCACGTACAATTAGGCAATTTTTGCCCTCTGGCTATCGAGTCGAGGCATCTATGGGTCATGTGCGTGACCTCCCCTCCTCTGCTGAAGAAATTCCCGAAACCGTCAAGGGAGAAAAATGGGCGCAGCTAGGAGTGAACGTGGAGGCGGATTTTGAACCGTTATATGTAGTCCCTAAAGATAAAAAGAAAATTGTTAAGTTACTTAAAGATGCTCTTAAAGAAGCTGACGAATTAATCCTAGCAACTGACGAAGACCGTGAAGGGGAAAGCATCAGTTGGCATTTGTTGCAAGTGTTGCAACCCAAAGTCCCGATCAAGCGGATGGTATTCCATGAAATCACCAAAGAAGCAATCCGCAGCGCCCTGAAAAATTGTCGCGTGATTGATGAGCAAGTAGTTCACGCCCAAGAAACTCGACGGATTTTAGACAGACTCGTTGGTTATACTCTTTCGCCCTTGCTGTGGAAAAAAATTGCTTGGGGATTATCCGCAGGTCGTGTACAGTCCGTAGCAGTGCGATTGCTGGTAAACCGAGAACAGCAACGCCGCGCATTCCGCCAAGGTAAATACTGGGATTTAAAGGCAACCTTAGAGCAAGAAAAAACACCTTTTGAAGCCCGTCTGGTAACGCTGAAGGGTACTAAAGTAGCTACGGGTAGTGATTTTGACCCTAACACGGGTCAAATTATTGCTGGTAAAAAGGTAAAACTGCTCAACGAAGCAGAAGCAAGAGAATTACAGGAACGGATTTTTGATCAAACTTGGACTGTTACGGGTATTGAAGAACGTCCCGTAACTCGCAAACCTGCACCACCGTTTACTACATCAACCCTACAACAGGAATCTAACCGCAAACTGCATATCTCTGCTAGAGATACCATGCGGACTGCTCAAAGTTTGTATGAGCAGGGGTATATTACTTATATGCGGACAGATTCGGTGCATTTGTCAGCACAAGCGATCGCAGCCGCCCGTAGTTGCGTTGAGGAAAAGTACGGCACACAATACCTCAGCCCCCAACCCCGTCAATACACCACCAAAAGCAAAGGCGCACAAGAAGCACACGAAGCTATTCGTCCTGCTGGTAACACCTTCCGCACTCCCCAAGAAACCGGATTATCTGGTCGAGAATTAGCTCTTTATGACTTAATTTGGAAGCGTACCGTCGCCACCCAAATGGCTGACTCTCGCCAAACTCATATCACCGTTGATTCACAAGTTGAGGATGCAGGTTTCCGTTCTAGTGGTAAGCGCATCGACTTTCCTGGTTATTTACGCGCTTATGTTGAAGGTTCCGACGATCCAGATGCAGCAATTGAAGACCAGGAAGTAATTTTACCAGCCTTGAAAAAAGGCGATCATCCTGATTGTAAAGAAGTAGAACCCATCAGCCACGAAACTCAACCGCCAGCGCGTTATACCGAAGCATCTTTAGTTAAGACTTTAGAAAGCGAAGGAATTGGTCGTCCTAGCACCTACGCCAGCATCATCGGTACAATTATCGACCGAGGCTATGCTCAGATGCAAAATAACGCCTTAATTCCTACCTTCACCGCCTTTGCTGTTACTGGTTTGCTAGAAAAACACTTTCCCGACTTGGTAGACACCAGCTTTACTGCCAAAATGGAGCAAACTCTTGACGACATCTCCACAGGCGAAGCGCAATGGCTACCTTACCTACGGAAATTCTATCTAGGGGAAAAAGGTTTAGAAACTCAAGTAAAAGACCGAGAAAGTCAAATTAACGCCAGCGAAGCTCGTACTATTGAGCTAGAAAACCTCGATGCTAAAGTTCGGATTGGGAAATTTGGCCCTTACATAGAAACCGCCAATGGTGAAGAAGTACTTACTGCTTCCATTCCTAAAGATTTAACTCCTGCGGATCTTAATCCAGAACAAGTAGAAACAATATTACGCCAAAAAACCGAGGGGCCAGAAAAATTAGGTTTTGATCCGAAAACTGGTGAAGCAGTTTATATACTTGTAGGTACTTATGGCCCTTATGTGCAGTTGGGTGAAGCTAGCGAAGAAAACAAAAAACCCAAACGCGCGGCATTACCCAAGGGTGTAAAGCAGGAAAATGTCACTTTAGATATGGCATTAGGTTTACTGGCATTACCTCGAAATTTGGGCGTTCACCCAGAAACTTCAGGAAAAATTCAAGCAAGTTTAGGCAAATTTGGCCCTTATGTTGTCCACGATCAAGGTAAAGAAGGGAAAGAATACCGCTCGTTAAAAGCTACAGATGATGTCTTAACAGTTTCCCTAGAACGCGCATTAGAATTACTAGCTGAACCGAAAAAGGGACGTGGTGCTACTCGTAGTAAGTCTAAAGCAGCGTTGAAAGAACTAGGAAATCACCCAACTGATGGGGAACCAGTAAATATTTACGAAGGCCCTTATGGTGTTTATATCAAGCACAATAAAACTAATGTCGGTATACCGGAAGGAGAAACTGTAGAAAGTATGACTTTAGAGAAAGCGCTAGAACTTTTAGCCACTAAGACAGGTTCTAAGACGAAATCTACCCGCAAGTCTACAACTACTAAAACAGCCGGAAAGACAGCGACTAAAACAGCCGGAAAGACAACGACTAAAAAGACGACGACAACTAGCACAAAGAAAAAAGCTTCATCTTAAAAGGTGGTGCGATCGCAATTATTTATAACAGTAGCCAGGGAAGTTAAGCCATCTTAAATAGCTGAAACCATTACTAACAAATGTTTTGGAAAAAGCTGATATCTGATAGCTGACTGCTGACTACTATAAATAAATCAAATGCGATCGCACTTAATTATTCATTATTAAATAATAACTCGTATCAATTATTTCTTCTTTTCCTTGTGCCAAACGCACTGTATGAACTATTCGTTGTTCATTGCTTCCTTCCTCCCTTCTAAACTCTATTTCAAATTGATTAATTTTTTGAGTAGAACATAATGAAGCTATAATTTCTGTTGGCAATAATTGAAACTGCCAGCAAATAGGGACAGGTAAACTATTAATAAACCGTAAATCTTTATATCCATAAACAACAGTTGCATCTGATCCTAAAGGTGCAAACCTTGTTAATTCTGTATAAATATCATGAGTGTGGGGATGTCTTTCTGTTGGGACTAATCCAGCTTTTAATATTAACCAATAAATTAATCCTGATAATTGACATAATCCTCCGCCTATATCTGATTGCAATTGATTATTAATAATAGTTCTGCCTTCTTTATATCCGTTTTTATAGTTTGGATTACCGACTAAATGCCAAAAAGAAAAAAGTTTACCTGATGGGATAACTATATTTTCTAAGCGATTAATTGCTAACGCTAAATTATGTTTTTTATTCTCTGAATGGCTAGTTGTTTTAATTACTTGAGATATGCTGATCTGCGGTTGAAATTGGTATTTATCCATTTCCTTCATGGGAATAAAATCAACCATTATTTGAGCCTTTCCGGTTAAAATATCCCCAATGTATCTAGATTTTATTTTTAAACTACGCTTAACTTCGGTAGGAATAATCTTTTTGATCGAAAATAAAAGATTCTCTTGATTATTTGTACTCATCATAAAATTGACAATTAATAATTATATATGAGTGTAAGCAATACTATAATTAAATTTATGCTGGGCTTGCGGATTTTTAATTTTTAATTAACTTGACCATATAATAAGAAGAAAAAATCTTACATAAGCTCCTACCTAAAAAATTATCTAGAGGAATAAATAATGGTCGAATGGGAGAAGGTAAACGATGCACAGGGCAAAATGCTATTCCCCTCAAGTCTGCAAATTGCCATTTTTGAGAATTAGATAGATTTTTTATATCTTGAATAAAAAATGAGGTTGCACCATGCCAATTTTCAGGTTTGTAACGAAGTAATTGGCGTCTGAATGCCGAGGGAATATCAAAAATTAAGCTTCCACCTGGTCGTAAAATGCGATCGCACTCATTAATAATAGTATTAATGGTTTCTGGCGTTAGGTGCATGAATAAATGTAGCGTAAAAACTGCATCATAACTAGCATTCGGGAGAGGAATTGATGTGGCAGAAGCTTCAATCAATTGTTGATTTGGATATTTATTTTGAGCAACTGTAATCATATTTTTACTAGCATCTAACCCAGTAGTAGCAAAATCGAGAAATCTACCAGTCCCACAAGCTAAATCTAGGATAGAATGAGTTTCACGACTGGGCAACCAATCGCTTAAAATTAAACGTTCCTGACTATCAATATATTGTCCATAACTATTAGCAAAACGAGACTTATCGTAATTAAAAGCAATATTTTCATAATATTGTTTAATTGTATAATGCTCTTGAGGTAGGTTCATCAGTGCTCCACCTAGTATTTTACTTGTAGTAGGAAAGACCAATTTGGGAAAGGATATTTCTAGAGCTTTTTAGTAATTTGCTTAAGCAAATCATAAAATGGTTCCCAATTATCTTCTTGAGTAATCGGTTCCCAAATAGCTTCTATTTGTGGTCTGAGTAAAACCGTTTTAGGATTCCAACGCACCAACCTTGCAGCAATATTATCTATTTCAGTTTCGGGCAAATTATTTAATATTCTTTGATATAAACTCTTCCAACTACCTAAGAGTTCGGAGTTTGCAACTGAAGATAAAAAATCTGAATCACTCAATATAGAGTTAATATCGGAACGCCATTTAGCAGAAAAAACTTCAGCTAATTCTGAGAAAAAGCCATGATAACCAACTTGAGTATCCTGCAAAAGTTGAATAGTTAATTGAAATAACTCATCTCCCTCTGGCATTTGTAATTGCTCAAATCCCAGTTTTCGCAACATTAACTGCCGATAATTTAAGAAATAATGCTCATCAAACAAACTTAAAGCAGCTTCCATATCAGCAAGTGGGATTACTGCTGATAAAGGTTGCTGAAGCATTTCTAAATTTAACCGACAAATACCTGGTTGATTGCCGTAACTGTAGCGCCCGTAATAATCAAAATATGCGGCTGTAAATTGCAAATTATAAGTGGGAATAAACGCAAACGGGCCATAATCAAAACTTTCCCCAGTAATCGACATATTATCTGTATTCAGCACCGCATGACAGAAACCAGCAGCCATCCATTGAGCAGCTAATTCTGCAACCCGTTTCACCAGTTCGGCGTAAAATAAGACATATTTTTCGGTTTCCGACTGTAAATGTGGATAATAATATTCAATTACATGATCTAAAAGCTTTTGAATTAAATCTTTGCGACCAAAATAGTGTAGCCTCTCAAATGTCCCAAAGCGGATATGAGAACGGTTAAAACGCACCATTACAGAGGAACGAGTTGGCGAAGGTTCATCTCCTCGCCATAATCCTTCACCAGTTTCAATCAAACTAAAACAGCGAGAGGTACGCACACCCATCTGATGCAATGCTTCTGCTGCAAGTACTTCCCGCACACCACCTTTAAGTGTTAGTCTGCCATCAGCAGTACGAGAGTAAGGCGTTTTACCAGAACCTTTAGTCCCAAAATCGTAAAGTTCGCCATCATTACCCCGCAATTGACCATAGAGAAATCCTCTACCATCCCCTAAATATGGGTTATATTGACCAAATTGATAGCCGTGATAGCGTAATGCCAACAACGGACGCGGGTGATTTTGGAATTTGCCAAAAGCTTCGATAAAATGTTCGTCTGTAACTTCTTTAGGATCTAAGTTAAGTTGAGTTAGCAATTCGTCGTTACGAAAGCGTAGGATATGCTTGGGAAATTCCTCCGCTTCAACTTGATCGAAATAATCGTCTCCTAACGATTCGATTGCGGGTTCGTAGTTGAGGTTAAGGAGGGGATTAGAGGAAGTTGAGTTCATAAGAGATGCAGATGAGGTAATTACAATAAAAATTCCGCTATTTTCTACGCTAACACTCCTAACTTTCGCAAGGAACCCAAAATGCCAGATCCTTTAATGTATCGGCAAGATGCCTATGTTGTTTTAGAAACCAATCAACCTGAGCAAATTGTCACACCCGCAGAGATGTTGGAAAAACTCAAGGTGATTTTGGCGCAACGACAGAATGATTTACCACCAGATTTATCTAAATTTACCTCTGTGGATGAACAAGCTAACTACCTGCTAGAAACATCCTGCGATTTCAATGTAGGTGAAGGTAAGTATTTGCAGTGGTATGTTGTGCGTCTAGAAAAATAGACTCAGGACTTACTAAGAAAGCCTTGATGACCAAGATGGTCACACTACATATTGGGTAAATTAACTTGCCCTGACCGCAGAAGTAGTGCGGGCATCTTGCCCGCGTACTGTTTTGCGTAAGTCCTGATGATGTGTCCTAGATTTAACTCAATGCCTTGGGGGTAGCTATTACTGTTATATCAACCTCATCCTCGGAGGGTTGATTCACTGTGACGCGCACTCCAGGGCCAAAGAAATTTTCCATTTTTTCTCGCTTCTCTTCCCAAACCTCTAGAGGAACTAATGGAGAGTGAAATTGTAGAATTAGGGCGTAAGCATCATCAATCTTGGTTTCCTGTAAACCTTTCAGTGCAGGTGTATCTTCGCTTGTACGCGTCAAACCAAGGCTTTTGAGAGATGTATCTAGATGAGCGTCTTGACCGTAGCGATAGCGGGTAACATCTAGGCGAACTTGATTTTGTGTAGGGGTAGCTTGTTGTTCTCTTAAAGCTACGATATCTGGAGATGTCTGTTGGCAAGGTACTGGCGGTAGTTCAGCAGCACTGAGTGCGAGTCCTCCTAACAATAGGGGAATCCCGTAAAAGAACCCTGCCAGATTTAATGTGGCATTATTGGTAGCGTAGGCAACGAATCCAACTAAGGTTAAGATGCTACCTACAATTAGACCTAATTTTCCCAAAGAGATTTGACGTAACATGGTTTGGCGGCGATTCCACTAGGAATTACTTTAGATTTATTATCTGTTGCTCTGGGTAATATTTGCTCTTTGTGATTTGTTTTATAAATTACTGGGAATAATTAAAGATAAAGGCAGCTTGAGTGGTTGATAGCTGTTGTATCACAGGTGCAGAATGGATCGCACTGCCAGAAATTACTCAACAAGTGTTGTCTATACAACCACTCTCATCAACATGACTTATGCTAATTCGCACACTGCTAAGATTCTTACAGGATTATATAGTGTTATCAAAAATCAATTCCTATATATGTAGTGCCAGCGACTTTAAATAGCAACTTTTATTTTGCCAGTCCCGATCAATACTTGTGATGTATTGAGCGCTAACTAAATAAATTAATATTTAAGTATGCTCAAAGAAGAACACCCGCAGATTCCCAAAAAAAAGAGTGTTATCCTACAGGAACTCGACTCGCTCAAGCGGGAAGAGGAAACGCTTTCTAATATACTAGCTGTCGATGTTTGGGCTTTAGCTAAAACGATGGATGAATTTCAACCAGGATTCTGGTCGGAATTTATGAAAAATCGTGAGAAAGCACTCAAGCGATTTATTACCGAAGTTATTAAAAGCAAGCGTGCTGTTCCTAATCGTCCTCCGTTCCTGCGTTAGTTTAGATATCCTAATATAGGATGTATAACAAAAAAGCAAATGATGGACGCACAAACTCTAAAAGAACGAATTGCCTTAATTGAAGACAAACGTGAATCCCTAGTTCAATTGTTAGAACAACCTAATTTGGGGACTTTGAGAATTGATGTTAATCAAGCTCTCGAAGAAATTGATGATTTGCTAGATGAATTTAAGCGTACTTTTCCAGAAGGGAAAGAATAATTAGTTGAGCTAGTTATACGAAAATTAGCTTTTTATATAAGAGTATTTAGGTGCGATCGCACTTATTGCGATCGCACCTTTTCATGAACCTACTTTTACGCCTTCCCCTAACTTTTTTACTAAAGCAATTAAATCTTGAGTAGATGCGTCTTTTTTGCAAAAAGCATCTATTCTAGCTGCTGTACTCATTACCTCAACCTGGGGATCTTCCACTGAAGAGTAGGCAATGATTTGAACGTTAGGATCAATGGTTTTTATATGATTTGAGGCACTTAACCCATCCATTACTGGCATTTGTAGGTCAAGGATGATTACATCTGGATGGCAACGCTCTACCAATTCAATCGCTTCTTTACCGTTGCTTGCCAGACCGACCAATTCTATATTTTTCTGACTTTGCATCGCAAGCTTGAGGGTGAAGCGAGTTAGCTCGTGATCGTCAACTACTATGACACGTAGGGTAGAGTTTTGGCAAGACAACATAACACAATAATAAGGTAAAGTATATCACTGACAAGTTATAGCATAGTGACAATTGCTACAACTATCCATCTACCTTGAGAGCGAAGTACCCAAGAATTAACTAATTAAAAATTTTATTTTTGCCTTCCATAAAAATATAACACGAAAGTTAAAAGATAATAACTTTAAAGATATTTTTGTTTTTTTTTACATAATATGGTTACTTTTATTTTTTATCCAATTCATTATAAAAGCTTGGGTTTATAGCTTTATTACATTGTAAACGGTAGGAATTAGCCCAGCTTAGACTTGTGACCAAACTATCTACTAGGGATGTGAGATCTGGAATAAATAGCATATCTACCAGTTGATGCACATTTGCAGCAAGTTAGCAATCTATAGTTAGATATAAATAACGAGCATTGAATTCTAACTTAGGTTAGGTAATGAGTTCTCTACATATCGAATTTTTATGGTGGATTAGTGTTGATACTGTCAATCATGCTGTTCATAAATAAATTTGGTGTGATTTTAAAAACAATTTATCTGAAAAAAAGTATTAAAACTTAATCTTATGTCAGAGGGTAGAACCCTAAATCTGTTTGTGTTTGTAATTTTGCAGAGAAGGTAATAAAAGTGCTTTATGGAAATTCAGACACCAGATTGGGTTAAACACGCGGTTTTCTACCAAATTTTCCCAGACCGATTTGCCAGAAGCAAACATCCCCACAAGCGGATTTTGACAACAGCTAGATGGGAAGATTGGAATGCGATGCCAACGCTTCAAGGTTATAAAGGGGGAGATTTATGGGGCGTTATTGAACAACTCGACTATTTGCAAGATTTGGGAATTAATGCGATTTATTTCACCCCAATTTTCCAGTCAGCGAGTAATCACCGCTATCACACTCACGACTATTACACAGTTGATCCGATGTTGGGGGGAAATCCAGCTTTTAAAGACTTGCTGGATGCTGCCCATGAACGCAATATTAAAGTAGTTTTAGATGGAGTATTTAACCACTCTAGTCGTGGTTTTTTCTTTTTCCATGATGTTTTAGAAAATGGCCCTCATTCACCCTGGGTAAATTGGTTTAAAATTCATGATTGGCCAGTATCTCCTTATAATGGCGAGTTTCCAGCTAACTATGAAGGTTGGGATGGTAATCGGGCGTTGCCAGTATTTAACCATGAAAATCCCGAAGTGCGGGAATATATCATGGAAATTGCGGAATATTGGATTAAGTTTGGGGTTGATGGTTGGCGCTTAGATGTACCGTTTGAAATTAAGGTTCCTGGTTTTTGGCAGGAATTTCGCGATCGCGTCAAAGCAATTAACCCTGATGCTTATATTGTTGGGGAAGTTTGGACAGATGCCCGTGAATGGCTAGATGGTACGCAATTTGATGGGGTGATGAATTATTTATTTGCAGCGCCAACTATTGCTTTTACCGCAGGCGATCGCGTAGATATAGAACAAGTGCAAGATCGTTCTTATCATCCCTATCCACCATTATTTGCTAGCGAGTATGCCCAGAAAATTACTGATGTTTTAGCACTATATCCTTGGGAAATTCAGTTAACGCAGCTAAATTTATTAGCAAGTCATGATACGGCGAGACTGCTATCAATTGCTGGAGGCGATCGCGCTAGTGTTGAGTTAGCAACATTATTATTGTTAACTTATCCAGGCGCACCTAGTATATATTACGGTGATGAGGTAGGTTTACCTGGTCGTTTAGATCCCGACTCGCGCCGAGGTTTCCCATTAGAAGCGAATTGGGAGCGTGAGATTTTAGATTTGCATCGCCAATTAATTGCTTTACGCCACAAATATACTGCCCTCCGCACAGGTAAATACGAAGTATTATTTGCTGAGGCGACAGTTTATGTATTTGCGCGGACTTGGGGAGAAGAGGAAATAATTGTTGCGGTGAATGTGGGAACTGAAGCGGCGCATAGTAACTTTGTGGTGAGTAATTTGCGATCGCAGCCAAGCAAACTGTTATTTGGTTCGGCTGAAGTTTCTTGGAATAATGAAGGAGAATCTCACCAGCTAGATTTGCGTCTGTCTCCTCGTAGTGGATGTATATTAGGTTAGCTTTTAGCGGTTAGCTAACTTTTAGCTTTTAGCGATTAATAAATTATTAGTGATTGGTGATTATCTACATCCAATCGTCATTCTATAAGAGAATGGCTAACTACTAATCGCTAATCGCTAAATGCTAATTGCTAACTGCTAATAACTTTTTAAACTCACAAAAATGTAGGTATTAACACAGTATCAATGGTATGAATAACACCGTTATCTGCCAGGATATCTGTTTGCAAAACTTTAGCACCATTGATCTCAAAACCATTATCAGCGCGTTCAATGCCGATGATTCCGCCCTCAAACGTCTCAGCAGAATCTAACTCAACAAAGTTATCAGTTCTAACATCACCAAACAGAACGTGAAACGTCAAAATCTTTTTAAGTTTGGGAATATCTTGCAGCCAGCCAGATAAGGTATCAACTGGAATCTTGGCAAAAGCTTCATCCGTTGGTGCTAAGACGGTGTAAGGGCCAGGGCTAGTCAAAATCTCTAACAAACCAGCCGCTTCAATTGCAGTAACTAAGGTATTGAATGAGCCAGCATTAGCTGCGGTGTCAACAAGATTAGGCATATATTTTCCTACTTTTTTATGTGCTTATCTGTTAAGAACTATAAGCAGAAATGCTGACAATTCATCTTTCAAAGGAGTGAATATCAATTAACAATTATCCATGACAATCACCAATCACCAGCTACTTAACTACTTTGAGTAATTCCCCGCTTTAGGAGTTGCTGCATAAAAAATTCTTCTAAAGAGGGGCGTGATAGCTGCATACTAATCAATTGTGCGCCGATCAAGCGGAGGGTAGCTAAAAATTCTTGGGGTTCACCTTGCAGTTGACCATACCAACCTTCATCATCAAAAGTGAAATCGCGAACCCAACGTTTGAGGATATCTGGATTACCACCAATACCTTTAACTTGATAGATATTTTGATTGACACCTAAAAGTTGTTCTAATGAGCCAGCACAAATTAACTCTCCTTTTGCAAGGATAGCAACGCGATCGCATATTTGTTCTACTTCTGCCAAAACGTGACTATTGAAGAAAACTGTTTTTCCAGCATATTTCAAAGATAAAATTAGCTCACGCATTTGGCGGCGACCCATTGGATCTAAACCAGACATCGGCTCATCTAGAAATACTACTTCTGGGTTATTAATCAGGGCTTGCGCCATCCCAACCCGTTGTAGCATTCCTTTAGAATACTGGCGCATCTGCTTTTTCTTAGCTGCTGACTGCGCTAACCCAACTAATTCCAAAAGTTCGGGGATGCGTTGACGTTGTACGGAAGCTGGAATTTCAAATAATCCCGCAGCAAACTCTAAAAATTCCCACCCAGTTAGATAATCGTAAAAATAAGGGTTTTCTGGTAGGTAGCCAATGGATTGCTTGACAGCGCGATCGCCTAGAGGATGTCCCAAAAGCATTGCACGTCCAGAAGTGGGGCGTACAATTCCCAATAACGTCTTCAATAGTGTGGTTTTACCTGCACCGTTTGGGCCTAGTAAACCAAACGTTTCACCCTGATAAACTGTCAGGGTACAGCTTTTAAGGGATTCTATTTTTTGATTGAGCCAAAAGCCAGTGCGGTATACTTTCCGCAGTTGATAAGTCTCTACGACTGGCGGTTGTTCAACATGGACGATGGCTCCCCGTCCTGGTTCATATAAAGGCGAATCTGTAAAAGACTTCATCTGAATTTAGCTTGCACCCGTAATAACAATAAAAATTAAACAGACTAGGTATTTGGGTAAAATTAAACGTTACTTGCAATCACTTGGACTGGGGACTGGTGATTGGTGACTAGAAAAATCCCTATACGTTTATTTATGCCCACCTACTTATATAAATTATCTCCAATAGGCAGTGTAATCTTTTTTGACGATGCCATAACTACAGGTACATAGGCATGATGGCAGGGTTTTTGTAAGATTAAGATCGACTTGAGGAAAATCTGATGGATCGATCCAAGATTGTAGCTATTGTAGCTGGGGCGATTTCTTTAGCTCTAGCGATCGCATACCTTTTAATTGTTCAACTGCTCGACTTCAGGGGTGAAATGCTACCTGCCCCCATAAGTCAATTATCAATTATCAATGAGCAATTATCAGTTATTATTTACCAGCTATGAGTTACAAAATATAAATTTACTCTTGACTATGCGTAGCTACGCGATTATTGGTACAGGTGCGTTGGGTGGCTATTACGGAGGCAAACTGCAACAAGCAGGTTTGGATGTCCATTTCCTGCTCAACAGTGATTATGAATACGTTAACCTCAATGGTTTAATTGTTGAATCTCCAACAGGGGATTTCACGCTTCCTTGTATCAATGCTTACAACCACACGGCAAAAATGCCACTTTGTGATGTCGTAATTGTAGCCCTCAAAACAACGCACAACTACTTATTACCGAAAATATTGCCAGATGTAATCAAAGATGATGGCGTGGTTTTAGTGCTGCAAAATGGCTTAGGTGTTGAACAGGAAGTTGCTGATATTATTGGTGCAGATCGGGTAATCGGTGGGTTGTGCTTTCTTTGTTCTAATAAAGTAGCACCTGGACATATTCGCCACTTAGATTATGGTGAAATTAAACTTGGTGAATATGCACCTGACTATCAAGCAGTTGGAATTACTGAGCGAATGCGCCAAATTGCTAGTGACTTTGATAGCACGGGTATTCCGATACTTTTGGCTGAAGATTTATTGTTAGCGCGTTGGCAAAAACTTGTTTGGAATATTCCTTATAATGGGCTATCTGTAGTTCTTGATGCGCGAACAGATGAGCTAATGGCTGATCCAGACACCCGTGTTTTAGTAGAACAGTTAATGCAGGAAGTTGTAGCAGGTGCAGCCGCTTGTAGTCGGATAATATCTGATAGTTTTATCCAAAAAATGCTCGATTATACGGTAAACATGAAACCTTACCGGACGAGTATGAAGATTGATTATGATGAAAAGCGATCGCTCGAAGTAGAAACCATGTTTGGTAATCCTTTACGTGCTGCACAAAAAGCAGGAGTAGATTTACCAAAAATTGCCGTGTTATACCAGCAATTAAAATTTCTAGATGCTAGAAATAGCCAGAAAAAATAATTTTACACTTAATCCCCAATCACCAGTCACTAATCCCTAGCCCCTATTAGAATAAAGGCATCACACAGGAGTGTTTGTATGAGCCAGATTACTACAGAACGAGTACGCTGGACTACCGCCGATTTGGAATTATTGCCAGATAACGGTAATCGTTATGAAATAATTGATGGGGAATTATTTGTGACAAGAGCGCCACATTGGAAGCATCAAGAATCGTCTGGCAGACTTTTTACTACCCTAGATATTTGGTCGCGGTCTACTGGTTTAGGACGTGCAGGAATCGCCCCTGGAGTTATTTTTACTGACACAGATAACGTTATCCCTGATGTCGTTTGGGTTAGTAAAGAAAGATTAGCTACCTCGTTAGATGATGCAGGACATCTAACCACAGCACCAGAGTTAATTGTAGAAGTATTATCTCCTGGCGCGGAAAATGAACGACGCGACAGAGAAGCTAAATTAAAACTTTACTCTTCCAGAGGAGTCCAAGAATACTGGATTATTAATTGGCAAAAGCAACAAATTGAAATTTATCGACGGGAACAAGCAATCTTAAAAATAGTTGCAACTTTGTTTAATAATGATGAAATAACGTCTCCTCTATTACCTGGCTTTAGCTGTTCTGTAGCCTCAATTTTTGCTTAATAAATATTAAATTAATTAAAAAATTGTTTGCTATGACTGTATCAACTTCTATAATCCTTCAGAGTCAAGAAAAAAGCTTTTCCGAGTGGAAAAACGCTACTTGGCAAGATTATATAGCTTTTCGGAACAATCCACATACTGAAATATTAAGATTGTTTTATTATCAAAATAAACTTCTTGTTGAAATGGGAACCGAAGGAATTAATCACGCGACTATTTGCGATCTTTTTACTTTAGTATTTGGCTTCTGGTTTAGTCAAAACCCAGGACAAATATTTAGTTCGCTAGGCGGTTGTTTATTAGAAAAACCACCTAAACAAGCTGCTGCACCAGATTTAGTGCTTTACTTGGGCGGAGACTTCCCGCGTTGGAAACCAGGAGAACGGCGTTATATTAATTTAAATCAATGGCGAGTACCTAACTTAGTTGGTGAAATTGCTGATACAACTTTAGCAACAGATTTAGATGAGAAAAAACATCTATATGCTGAATTAGGAATACCTGAATATTGGGTTATTGATGTACGCGGACAATGGGTGTTTGCGTTTCAGTTGCAAGAAAATGGTGTTTATCAAGAATGTGAACAATCTTTAACATTAGCCGGATTACCTATTGATTTATTAAATCAAACTTTGTCACGTTTGAATGAAGAAGCAAATGGTAGCGCTGCAATTTGGTTTGCTCAACAAATTGCCAATTTAAAAGCAGAATAGATAAAACATATTATTAGAATTTTTCTAGGAACTAGATTACTATAGTTATTTTAATATTTATACACTATTAATCGAAGAAAGGGTGGGGGTTACTATTGATGCTAATTACTGATTAATTATCAACTCTCTCTAACCATTCTTCTAAAGCTATATCTATTAATGTATCTATTGAAGTAGATCTTACTATTTTTCCGGTCATTTGTTCATAAATATGCCAATAAAACATAATTGTATGGCAGTCTCCAGATCTTGCATGGGGTTTAGGATTTCGATTGAGACAGAATCTTTCCACAGGTTGATTAATGTTTTTAGGATAAAAATCTATTTTTATTAAACTTTTTTCCTCACTTCTAAACTTTCCCTGAAAGTTCATTTTGCCTTTAGGAAAAGGCAACCATAATGATAAATGAAACAAATGCCAATTGTCTTTGAAAAACTCGCCGTAAAATTCAGCACATAGTTTACTGGCAAACAATTCATTGTCGCCTTTCTTTAAGCCGTAACGAGTAGTTACAGCAGTACTCTTTTCTGCCATACGCCGATCAAAGCTTAAGATTTTTTCTCTGATCATCAGCACTTTTTCTTGTTGTTCACTCAAATTATCTTTGAGCATTTTTGCCAGCGATCTAGGCGGTCGGGGTATATTGATAATAGGCGTTATTATTTCAATTTCATCAACAATGTATTCTGGGAGGTAGGGAATTTTTAGTTGTGATACTAATACTCCATCTGTGGTTTTTAAGTTGAAGTAAAGTGTCTTTGCTTGTTGAGTGATATCAAAGCTAAAAAAATCAAAGTCTAGCTTGCTATATCTTTTATCTATAAAGTTATGCCTATGAAAACTAGGCGCGATCGCGATCAAGCGTACAGGCTGTTGATCATCAATTTCAAATGGAAATGACTTTTCTTCTAATAAGTTATGATAATAGCGCGTTAACTGTTGAACAATATATCTATCTACAACATTTTTTAGCTCAATTATTACTAAACGTTGAGAATTATCAACGGCTAAAATGTCACAAATTTCTCCTTGGGCAATATCCTGGCGTTTAAGAAAAATTAAGCTTAATATACTCGATAAATTTTTTTCAATAAAATCCTCTAAATCTGTTTCTGTAGTAAAATTCCATTTATCATCAATTTTGATTAATGCTGAAGCGTCTAACATTTTATTGTAAAAGTTAGTGGCTAAACATCTCCATAAATGAATCTCCAACCCTGACAAGGCTTGGACTAATGTTCAGCTTGAAACACAGCCCAAGTATTAAAAAATATGTTTACCCTTCATTAAACTCTACGCGACTGTAAATATCTATTAGCGTAATTTCAAAATTAATATTACTTAATGCCAATACAGCGTTTTCATCTTCATATTCAGATAAAATCCACTTATTATCATCAGTCTTGGCAAACTGTTCTACATGAATTTTAGTCTGATCGATGAGAATATATTCTTGAAAACTTGGAATAGTCCGATAAAACTCAAATTTTTCACCTCGATCAAAATTCTTAGTGGATTTTGATAATACTTCCACAATTAATAAAGGGTTAGTAATTGTATCTTTTCTCTCTTCAGCAAATTCTAAATTTCCTGCAACAACCATCACGTCTGGATATGTGTAAATGCGTTGGCGAGGTATCCATAAACGTAAATCAGCCATAAATACTCGGTATGGTTGCCTTCTTAAAGCAAAGTTTAAGGCAGCATAAAAATTACCAGCTATCTGATTATGATTAGGGGAACCGCCTGCCATTGTAACTACCTCGCCATCGTAATATTCACTTCTATATTCTGCCTGAGTTTCTAGATCTAAATACTCTTCAGGAGTGTAGTAGGTTTTTTCTGTTGCTTGCATATTTATATTATGTTTGGTAAATTATCTATAATTATAGCGATCGCACAATTTTACTGCCAATCATCTGCTTGATTACGCTGAGTTTCTTCCGCCTCAATTACTTCAGAATTATCAGTTAACGGTTTAACAACTCGCGCGATCGCTTCCGTGACAAATGCCTTCACAAATTCATCTTTGCGATTCAGTTGAAACTGTCTTTGTACTACTTCTGTAATCCCACCATCGCCCCAATCTTGGTCTTGACGGAAGTATTCAATAAAGCTTTTTCCAGCAATTCTAGTTAAATAAGCTGCTGTCACTCCTTGAATAGCTTTACCTAATAAATAAGTAGCTACATTTAACTGTAATGCAGTAGAAATTAATTCAATTGCACCTTTGACAATGCCTAAACTTGCTAAAGTTTTTCCTAAAGAAAGGGCTAACTCTTTACCGCGATCCATATTTAATTCACAGCCGTAAATTCTGCCAATTTCTACTACCATTTGGGCATTAACTGCGGCTGTAGCTAATAAATCTACAACTGGTAATGGTGTTACTGCAATCACACCAGCGCCTATCCATTGAAATCTTTCTACTACTTTTTCTGCTTGGCGACGACGTTGGGCATCAAGTAAACGCCTTGCGTCATCTCCTAATCTTTGGGATTGCAATAAGATATTATCTGCAACTAAATCTTCTCCTTCCGCCCGTAAAACTGCTGCCATACGTCTAATTAAGGGCATGATATCAGGGTCGGGTTTAAAGGTTTCGCCTGTTTCTAATAATGCTGCTTCAGGATTAGCTGCGATCGCAACTATATCAGAACTAGCAATAAACCCGCGTACCCGTTCCCGCAAACGAGCTAAAATTACTTCTTGGTCTTCTTGTGTATATAAATCAGTTTTATTTAAAATCAGGAGCGATCGCTTCCCAATCTCTGCCAACGCCTTAAGCGGGTTATACTCCGACTGGCGCAAATCATTATCCACCACAAATAATAATAAATCTGCTTCCGTCGCTAACTGTCTGGCTAACTGTTCCCTTTCAGTACCCGATACCCCTGCTTCTAAAATTCCTGGGGTATCTGTAATTAAGATTTGCCGATTTAATCCTTTTAACTTTAAGGTATAAGTTTCCCCTACCTCAGTAGTTCCCATTGGCGCGTCTACTTTACCCACCATGCGCCCAATTAACCCATTAACTAAAGAAGTCTTACCTGCCGAACCCGTACCAAAGACAACTACTAATAATTCCCCACGTGCTAGATTAGCTTCAATTTCGCGCGATCGCTCTAATAAAGCTTGCTTTGCCACCTCATCTTGAATTTGCCCCACCTGTTGACGTACCGCCCGTAGGGTTTCCTCCGCCGCTTCCGTCTTCACTGCTGGAACCTTCGGCGCAAGTCGTCGCCTTGGCGTTTGTCTGCGCCCAAACAACCCTAAGTAATAAACAAACGACCAAATTAAAACACCTAGTAAAGCAATGATCAATAACAGCAGTAGAAACGCCAAAAAAGGCGAAGTAAAGGAAACTTGCCAATATAAGCGATATAGAGAATTAATCAGCCATAGCACCAGCCCCAGGATCAAGCTGATGCCAAAAATTAGCGTCAATAAGCGCGGCAGAGGCATTGGGGCAATTTAGATATAGTTGTTTGAATTATCTCCCAGTCCAACTAGATAGCTGTAATGGAAGACGCATCTAATTCTAGTGTCCCTTGTATTTTCTGCTATTAGCTAGAGGTAATCACTCATTAGCCTGTGCGAGATTGAGTGGAGTTTAGTAACAAAAGTAGAAATTATGACCTTTTTTAGCCAAATTTTAGGAGCATTACAAAATTCTGATCAAGCAGGGAGTTCTGGTCAAGTAGCAAATATTCTCAGTACTGTGGATCAGGTGAGTGATAGCTATGGTACAGATCGCAACACTACTCAATCCGCTTTATCAATTGTTGGTAACTATGTGCGTTCTGCTTTACAGCAAAAGAGAGAGACTGAAGGCTATGAGCAAGCACAATCTCTAGTTAATCAATATAGTGGCTCTTACCCAAATCCCCAAGCTGTTAATTCTATCTTCTCTGGTGGGCAACTTAACGGCGTAATAGATGCTGTGGCTCAAAGAACAGGCTTAAATCCCCAGATGGTTGCACAAATGCTGCCTATTTTAGTACCTATAGTATTGAATATGCTGCAAACTGGAAGCAATGCTCAAAGTCCCCAAGGTGGAAATCCTGTACTCAATGCCTTCTTAGATGCAGATCACGATGGGGATGTTGATATTTCCGATGCTATGCACCTAGCAGCAAAGCATATTAGCCGTTAAAATCTTTGGGGACGAGTTATAGCAATAAGTGTAAACTAGACTTCTTGCTTTCAATCAGTTATACCATCTGTGTGCATCTGTGTTTATCTGTGGTTAATTATCCAAAATTTAACTTATGCAACAGGTCTAGTATGCGATCGCTCGTTTCCAAAATTTACTCAAATTACCTGCAATTTGCCCTCTCCTTGTAAATAAGGAGGGGGTTGGATGTGGGGGTTAATGATCCATTAATTTAATACTTAACTATGAGCCTGTGCATCAATCCGAACTGTCCTAGAATTAACGCGGATAACGACAACACCCGCTTCTGCCTAAGTTGTGGTTCTGAGTTGCTACTGGACAATCGCTATCAGGTGATGCGCCTGCTGACTGATAATAATAACTTTAGCAAGGTATATGAGGCGTATGAACAAAATACGCCCAAAATTATTAAAGTTCTCAAAGAACATCTTAATACCCACCCCAGAGCAGTAGAACTCTTTCAAGAAGAAGCAAGTATTTTAGGACAGCTAAATCATCGTGGAATTCCACAAATAGATGGTTATTTCCAGTATCAGACAAGAGATGGTTTGCTGTTGCACTGCATCGCAATTGAGCATATTGAGGGTTACAACTTTGAAGAGTTGTTACAGCAACAGGGAAATCGACTGATTTCTGAAAAGGAAGCGATCGCATATTTAAGACAAATAGCAGAAATTTTAGTTGCTGTACATAGCCAAAATTACTACCACTGGAATATAAAACCCTCAAATATCAAGTTTGCACCCTCAGATGGCTCTCGTGGCGGGGATAAAAGGGCTGTTTACCCTACCCCACAATCAACAGGTAATTTAATCTTAATTGACTTTGCTACCGCACGTGAATTAACATATCTCCACCTTGCTAATAATGGGATGGAAGATGCCATTCCAGCAGTTGTTTCCCCTGGTTATACCCCACCGGAACAAGTTAGTAATCAACCATTACTACAATCAGATTTTTATGCTTTAGGACGCACGTTTGTCTTTCTACTTACGGGATATCATCCCTTAGAATTTTACGATCCTCAAAGAGATGAGATTTACTGGCGCAGTTATGCTGCTGGGATTTCGCCATTAGTGATGGATTTTATTGATTGGTTAATGGCGCGTAATCCGAGCGATCGCCCGATCAATGCTAATGAAATATTACAACGTTTAGATGAATTAGAACGCGAACTATATTACTCAGATAGCCCTTTCCCGTTAACAATTATAGCTGGATTAATTATTGCATTCTGGGCTAAATTATTAAGATTTCCCTTGTTTGGCTGGCTGGAATATGTTACTAGCACAACTCTACGACTTGCCATCTTCATTATTGTCATCGTCTCAGTTCCAGGGGTCTTAGCTGTTGTCAGTCCAAAAGTTATTTGTTCATTAGGTTTATCATCAGATGCTTGTCCATCGCAAGAACCTGAAAAAATTGGTGATATAGATTATTTCCCCCCAGAAGAAGGAACAGATAGCCAAGGGAAATCCGCAGAATTTGAAGTTGCTGTCTTATCCAGAGAATATGAATGGAGATTGGGCAGTGCTTCTCAAATTCAAAGTGATGATGAAATTATTAGAGTGCAAGATTTACAGCCAAGGCTTGAACAACAAGGCGTACTAAATAGGCTAGGGGATACAACTGATATTATGTCTGTTGGGACAGCTTCTTGCGAGGGTGCTGTAGCTACTGAAGAACTTAGGGCGCTTCAAAGAGCAAAAAATATCCAACTTTTAGCAAAAACTTTATTTGGTAATAGTCCCACTGTCAAAAATTATCATTTATTAAATTTAGGTAAGTTTAAAGATTGTGAAAAAACTGTTAATCCTTCCGAAACATCTTATCAAAGAAGTTTGATTATTGTTGGAGTTAGTAAAAAAGATGAAGGCGTACTGCTTGATGAAGCTTTGTATGATCGGTTGAAAAAGAAGCCTTTTGGAGATTTTAAGTTAGAAGATTATTCTTTAGGCTCTCCGGAGAGATTTCAGTTAACTAATTAGTATTTTGTTTCAATTCTTACCCCTCTTTAATAATTTCTAACTCAACTATTGTTTCTCTAATATCGAGATGATATTTTGTAAAATCGATGCGGACTAACATCCATAACTTAGATTCTCTTATCTTAAGGAAATATTTTTTTCCTCATTGAGAATTGTTAATCGATTATGGAAAATCTCGCTCTCTTACCTGACTACTAAAATCTTGTACCGCCTGAGTAATTATTTCTCGCAAATTTACATAAGATTTAGCAAACGGTGGTTGTCGCTGTGAAAGTCCTAAAACATCAGCAGTCACCAAGACTTGTCCATCACACTCAGATCCCGCACCAATTCCGATTGTAGGAATAGTTAATTTTTGTGTAATCTGCCCTGCTAAAGATGCTGGAATATGCTCTAAAACAATCCCAAACGCGCCAGCTTGTTCTAGTGCGATCGCTTCCCCTAAAATACGCTCACCTGCATCAGCCGTTTTTCCTTGTTGGCGATAACCAAGCTGATGTACAGACTGAGGCGTTAAACCAATATGACCTAATACCGGAATACCAGCTTTTACCAAACGCCCTACAGTTTCTGCCATCGCTGGATATCCACCTTCTAACTTTACTGCTTGCGCCCCCGTTTCCTTCAAAACCCGACCAGCAGAATGTATCGCTTGCTGTGGACTTTCTTGATAACTTAAAAACGGCAAATCCACAACTACCAAAGCTTGTTGCACACCTCTACGCACCGCTTTAGCATGATGCAGCATCTCCTCTAACGTAATTGGTAGAGTGGTTTCATATCCCAACGTTACCATCGCCAGGGAATCGCCTACTAGGACAACATCAACCCCTGAAGCATCTAACAGTTGAGCGATCGCATAATCCCAAGCTGTCAGCACAACAATTGGACGCGCCTGTTGTTTCCATTGGATCAATTGTTGGGTGGTAACTGCCATTTAACACTTCTTCTAGGTAGATCTAATTCAATATTAGAACTCAGCCCTCACTATTTTTGGAAGAATTAAATCAAGTCATCATGCTGCCTTACTTCACCCGTATTCATATCCAACCAAGCTAACCCTTCACCTGTTCCCACCCAGACTTTATTACCAACATCAGCAGATAAAGAGACAATCTTACTAGAGGGGAGGTTGGCTACTTCGCCAATCACAGCATCATTATTTGGGTTTATTTTCAACAAACCTTTATTCGTACCCACCCAAACATTACCATCTTGACCAAAATGCAAAGTGGTAACATTACGTCCGTTTAATGGAGTTACAGAACGTATCAATAAGCCTGTTTTGGGGTCAATAACAATCAAACTGTCAAGCGTTCCCACCCACAGCATCCCTTGGGAATCAAGGGCAAGAGCTTGAACAATTGTTCCTGGTATATTAATAATCTGCTTGATAATTGAGGCACTTGATGTATCAACTTGTACTAAACCTTCTAGAGTTCCTACCCATAGTTGATCGAGCTTATCGACAACTAAAGCATTAGCAGCTATTCCAGGCAATTGCTGTATGGTGGTCATCAATAATTCTTTGTCAGGATTAATTAATGCCAAACCGCGATCGCTACCCACCCACAATAAACCCCGCTTGTCTACCAATAGAGACAACACTCGGTTAAAAGGTAACTTGAAATTTTGTTCCTTAACTTGATTCGTGAGTATATCTACACTGCGGAGTCCTTCGTCACCACCAACCCAAATTTTTCGACGGTCTGACGCTAAAGCATCAATCGTTTGGTTAGCAAAACCTACACGGGCTACAACCTTAGCTGTCGTAGCATCAATTCGCACTAAACCTTTATAAGAACCAACCCAGAGATTACCAGTAGTATCTGGTTGTAAGGCACTAATTTTAAAATCAGTTTCTAAAATTTCTGCGTCTCTTGGCGCAAGAGTAGGAGTGATCGGGAAAACATCTATGCTAGGTGGCTTGAGATCGACATTTGAAGGATTATTCTGTTGTAATTGGATGCTAGTTTGCGCCAGTACATAACTTGTAATACTTTCCTCTAACAAGCTACATCCCAACAGCGTCGCAATGATTAATAAATTAGTGCGTAAGTTCCAGAATGCCATCGCTTTTACAAAAGTGAAACTATAAAAGTTCGTTTTTGATAGTAGGTAAGCTGCGACCACTGCCTTTGACTACCGTTTTTTTTTAACGAAATTAATCACGGCAGCCCTAAAGCTAAGTTTATTTAAGCTAAAGACTCAAAACTATAGCAGCTTGGTTACAACCCTTCTAAGTGTAAGTATTTATACTGAAACCCTATCGAGCAGATGCTATCTATTACTTATCCCTAGTGTTCCCATTGCTCAATCAAAAATCAAATTGAGTAGAGGTGGGTTTGATTTATATTTTTGTAGGATACCTAGATTCTTGTGAACCCGCCCCTACTTTAAAAGGCAATGTTAAGAAAAACCGCTAATTTAAACTGTAAATGTTAGAAACATATAAACAAAAGTTATGAATTGTTAAAAAATGTTAAAAGTATAACTTATTGCCTTCCTGGTATAGTTAAACAAGCATAAAGGAACATTAAATTTCCTCAGGAAGGAAGACATGGCTTATTCTCAAACGAAAACTCAGTCAAAAACTGGGTATAAAGCTGGAGTACAAGATTATCGCCTCACATATTACACACCTGACTATACGCCAAAGGATACAGACGTATTAGCAGCTTTCCGTGTCACGCCTCAGCCCGGAGTTCCTCCTGAGGAAGCAGGGGCTGCTGTAGCTGCTGAGTCTTCCACTGGTACTTGGACAACAGTTTGGACTGATTTGTTGACCGACCTCGATCGCTACAAAGGTCGTTGCTACGACATTGAACCAGTCCCAGGTGAAGATAACCAATTCTTCGCATACATCGCCTATCCTCTCGATTTGTTTGAGGAAGGTTCTGTAACCAACTTGCTGACCTCATTGGTTGGTAACGTATTCGGTTTCAAAGCTCTCCGCGCCCTGCGTTTGGAAGATCTTCGTATCCCCGTTGCTTACCTCAAGACATTCCAAGGGCCTCCTCACGGGATTCAAGTTGAGCGCGACAAACTGAACAAGTATGGTCGTCCTCTACTGGGTTGTACGATTAAGCCTAAGTTAGGTCTGTCTGCTAAGAACTATGGTCGTGCAGTTTATGAAGTCTTACGCGGCGGTCTAGACTTCACAAAAGACGACGAAAACATTAACTCTCAGCCCTTCATGCGTTGGCGCGATCGCTTCCTATTCGTACAAGAAGCTATCGAAAAAGCTCAAGCTGAAACCGGCGAAATCAAGGGACACTACCTCAACGTAACTGCTCCCACCTGCGAAGAAATGATGGAGCGTGCAGAATTCGCTAAAGAAATCGGCACCCCCATTATCATGCACGACTACCTAACTGGTGGTTTCACCGCTAACACCACTTTGGCTAAATGGTGTCGTCGCAACGGCGTTCTGCTGCACATCCACCGCGCTATGCACGCAGTTATCGACCGTCAAAAGAATCACGGTATCCACTTCCGTGTATTAGCTAAGTGCTTGCGGATGTCTGGTGGTGACCACCTGCACTCTGGTACCGTCGTAGGTAAACTAGAAGGCGAAAAAGGCATCACAATGGGCTTCGTTGATTTGATGCGCGAAAACTACGTTGAACAAGACCGCGATCGCGGTATCTTCTTCACCCAAGATTGGGCTTCTATGCCTGGTGTAATGCCCGTAGCTTCTGGTGGTATCCACGTATGGCATATGCCTGCTCTAGTAGAAATCTTCGGTGATGATTCCTGCTTGCAGTTCGGTGGTGGTACTCTAGGACACCCTTGGGGTAATGCTCCTGGTGCAACCGCTAACCGTGTTGCTCTAGAAGCTTGTATTCAAGCTCGTAACGAAGGTCGCAACTTGTTCCGTGAAGGCGGCGACGTAATCCGTGAAGCTTGCAAGTGGTCTCCTGAATTGGCTGTTGCTTGCGAACTGTGGAAGGAAATCAAGTTCGAGTTTGAAGCAATGGATACACTGTAAAAGCTTTTAGCATTCAGCAGTCAGCTTTCAGCCTGAATAAACAAGCTGATAGCTGATAGCTGATAGCTGATAGCTATAACGCTGGGGTCAAGGATGGACTTAAAACAAGTTGCCAAAGATACAGCAAAGGTGCTGAGTAGCTATTTGACCTATCAAGCCGTGCGGATTATCTTGACTCAGTTAACTGAGACAAATCCTCCTCTGGCATACTGGCTAAGTAACTTTTCCGGGAAAGAAAAAATCCAAGATGGAGAAGCTTTTCTTAAAGAGTTACTCAGCGAGAAACAAGACCTGGCGTTTAGAGTAATGACTGTACGACAGCATTTAGCCGAGGAAGTGACGGATTATTTACCGGAGATAGTTCGCACTGGTATTCAGCAGGCAAATATGGAATATCGCCGCCAGCATCTAGAGCGACTTACGCAACTAACCTCCAGTAACCCCAGCACTTATCCTGAACAGCCAATTGATTCTGAGCCGAATCTGGATAATATTTCAGATTAGCCAGAACATCTGACAACATTCTTACCAGCATTACCTTTACAAAACTATGCAAACTCTACCCAAAGAGCGTCGTTACGAAACTCTCTCATACTTGCCCCCCCTCAGCGACGCACAAATCGCCAAGCAAATCCAGTACATGATTGACCAAGGCTATATTCCTGGGGTGGAGTTTAGCGAAAGTTCTGCTCCTGAGCAACACTACTGGACATTGTGGAAGTTGCCTTTATTCAACGCCAACACAGTTAACGAAGTGTTAAATGAAGTCAAAGCTTGCCGCTCTGAATATTCCAGCAACTTCATCCGTGTTGTAGGTTTTGATAACGTGAAGCAGTGCCAAGTTCTCAGCTTCATCGTTCACAAGCCAACTGCCAGCCGTTACTAATCAGCTAATTAGTAGAGACGCTAAATTTAGCGTCTCTATTTGTTGGAGAGGTATATTAACTAAATTTGAGAACAGCAGCCTTTTAAATAGCTGCTGTTTTATTTTTTAGTGCTAAATGTCAAGTGTTTAATGTTTAAGTAAGCAAGATATAGCAATATATGTTTTATTTTCATCAAGTGCTGCTATGTAGCTTTTCATTATTTATGTGAAAATCAGGTTCTGGGTAGGGAACAACCTTAATTTTTTGTAAAGTCCAATTACAACTACGTTTATTTTCTTCAGTAATCTGTGCTTCTCGTAATTCAATTAGGGGAGAATTTTGTGGGCAGGATATAGGATTATAGCTAAGTTTTACGTTTTCGGAAGTTAGAATTTTTGCCTGACTATAAGTTTCAGATTCTTCCTGATTAGACGAACTTGGTTGGTTTTCCATTGATGCTTATTTACTGCGTTAGTTTATACAAAACAGGGAGATAACCTATTTTTTATTAAAAGCATCTACCCAATTGCGTATTTATGGGGTTAACTCGCTTAAAAAACTAGATTTATATCAAATTAGTATGTTGATATGATCTGATCTTCTTCGTGTTACACCCTTTATGCAATCAGTATGACAACTGCGTGTTTGCGATCGCGTTTGTGTAATGTATAACTTAATGTATAAGTTCAGGATTTACTCCTTTAAAAGTCAGATTTATGACAGATGCACGTAAGTTAAGTGAAAATTACGAAAAATCTCCCTGTTGATATCTAGCAATAATCTCAGTTAGACGTTTCACCTCAAGATTTGCTTGTTTTAATTGTTCCATTAGACAATCCATACGTCGCGCTTGCAGATATTGTTGAATCAAACGGCGCACCCGATAACGCAGTACTGACCACTGGATAGGCTTGGTAATATAATCAGTTGTACCCACATCAAAAGCTCGATTCACAGAGTCAGAATCATCAAGTGCAGTGATCATCAATATCGGCATTCCTGTATCTAATCCATCCAAATTAGGATAATCATTGCCAGATAAACTTCGCAATTGAGTACAACAGTCAAAGCCATCCATCACAGGCATCACAGCATCTAACAAAATTAAATCAGGTTGGTGTTGTTTATATGCAGATATACACGCCTGACCATCCTGTGCTTCTACAACTTGGTATCCTTCTTGTTCTAGCGCCAAGCGTAATAGCATCCGCATCGACTTGTCATCATCTACTACCAGTACTACAGGTGAGTCTTTTAGCACTGAATCTTTACTCATGCGTGATTTTCCTGAATTTCCTGCCGTAAAGCCAACTTGACTGCTTCGTATGCAGTCTCAATTTGTGAGATTTGGGATAACCCTCCTAATGTACTACCTGCACGTCCCATTGCTTCCAACTCTTTGCAAAGCAGAGATAAATTTGTAGCACCGAGATTGGCACTTGCAGATCTCAATTTGTGAGCAGCATAAGCAAGGGCGGCTGGATCGTTTGTACTAACAGCGTCCTGCATCGCGCTTAACAGTTGCGGAGTTTCTTCAAAATAATTATTAATGATTTTTGCTAGAAATTCGTTAGCTTTGGAACCTGCCATCTGGCGTAATGATTGCAGAATTTTAGCATCAATCGGATTTTGAATTTTTGGAAGTAAATTAAGGCTTGTACGCTCATTCTCAGCCAGAAGTACTTCTGCTTCTAAATACTCACTGCGAGCAATTTTTTGCTCGACAAGTATAGGTGTAGATTCTCCTGACAAAGCTTTTGGCTGACAGCGATAGAGTGCCTGAATTAGTTCCGGTATATTGATCGGTTTGCTAATATAATCATCCATGCCTGCTTCTAGACAGCGTTCGCGATCGCCTTTTGTGGCATAAGCTGTCATGGCAATAATCCGAGGACAAGAACTAATTATGCTCGATCCATTACACTGTGGCACTAATTCTTCGCTTGACCATGCTTGACGGATACAATGAGTGGCAGTTAAGCCATCCATTTCTGGCATTTGTACATCCATTAACACAACATCATAAGTTTGACGATGTACTGCTTGCAGTGCTTCTAGTCCATTACTTACTACATCAACTTGATAGCCGAGTGCCTCTAAAGTAAGCATTGCCACCTGTTGGTTTACCAAATTATCTTCTGCTAACAAAATTTTTAAAGGTAACTCTTCTGCTATTCGGGGAATTGTTAAGAGCGCATCTACTGAATTATTATCCCCAGTCGAAATACCAGCTTCAGCCAGCAATGTGAAATAAAAAGTAGAACCACGATCAACTTCACTCTCAACCCAAATATTCCCTCCCATCAATTCTGTTAACTCTTTAGAAATAGCCAATCCTAAACCAGTTCCACCATAGCGACGGCTAATAGAAGAATCAACTTGACTAAAACGCTTAAACAGCTTTTCCCTGCGGTTATCAGGAATACCGATGCCTGTATCTTTAACCGCAAACTTAATTTGGTAAAAAGGGTTATGAGTAACGGGAGAGTGCTGATCAAGTTCAAACTGTTTTGCAGTTACTAAAATACTAACTTCTCCAGCATTGGTAAATTTAATCGCATTACTGAGCAAATTAACTAATATTTGTCGTAAACGGATGGCATCTCCCATAATTGACACTGGTGTTGTTGGATCAATCTTAGATAACAACTGCAAACCTTTATCTGCTGCTTTAGGAGCCAGCATACTGATTGATCCCTCTACACACTTTTGCAAATTGAACGGTTGTTTTTCTAGCTCTAGTTTGCCAAACTCTAGTTTAGAAAAGTCGAGAATATCGTTAATAATAGTCAGTAAGGCTGCGCTGCTATTACAAATAGTTTTAACAAAGCTTCGTTGCTGAGGTTTTAATTCTGTATTTAACAGCAAGCTAGACATCCCAATAACAGCATTCATCGGTGTACGAATTTCATGGCTCATCATTGCCAAAAATTCACTTTTGGTTTCGTTAGCTGTTTCTGCTGCAAGTTTTGCTTTTTCTAAGTCTAAATTTTGCTGGAATAATTGTTCGCGTTGGCGAGTTTCTTGCTCTAATAAACGAGCATGGGCTAAGGCAATTCCTACTTGAGCCGCAACTGCTTCTAGTAACTCAACTTCATCTTTAGTCCAGTTATGAAATTCCTGGCAATGATGCAGCCCAAATAATCCATTAACTTCTCCCTTATAGGAAGTACGCACCGCTAACATGGATTTCAACTGAGCGAATTCTAAAAGCGGTATAGCTGGTGCTAATAGTGGTTCATTATAAACATTATTAACAGCGATCGCCCGATCTTCAGCAATTAATGCCTGGGCAAATGGGTTCCCATCAATCGGAATTTCGCTATTGATTAAACTTGCATAGCCAGGTTGAACATACTCAGCAACACAAGGACAAGCTAACTTTGTTTCAGTAATAATAATATGAATTACACAACGATTAATTTTAAAATTTTCACCAACCAAAGTACTAGCCGTCTGTAGAATCTTTGGTGCATCCAAGCTTTGACGAATCTGCTGAGTAATTTGTTTAAGTAGTAAAGCACGATTAAATTGATTTTGTAGAAAAATTTGAGATTGAGAGCGTTCAATTTCGTTACCCACCCATTGAGCCATCAACTTCAATAGTTCTTTTTCCATTGGTTTAAATGGTTTTGAGCGGGGATAAAAACTGGAGAAGCCTAAAACCCCGTAAATTTGATGAGCTACTATTACAGGTACACCCATATAAGATTCTTGTTTAAGGATGGTGCAGCCTGGGTGAGAGCGCCAATTAGAATTACTAGCCGCTTCAATGACAACAATTTCTTGTGTTTGCAGCACCTCATTGCAATAAAATTTTTTAGCCTCCACTAGGCTACCTTTATTCACAGACAATTTAGCAGATCGCACAGCGACTAATTGCAAATGTTCATTTTTTAGTTGAGACAAAAATCCTGTTTCCATCCCAAACCACTCGCAGCCAATAGTCAACATTCTCTCAAGACGTTCTTCAAAACTTAATTCTTGAGCAGCAGTTACTTCATAAAGTGATCGAATTGAATTGATACTATCTTGGAGTTCTTTTTCTACCTGCTTGCGTTTAGTAATATCTCGGACAACACAAACAAACCCACCATCTTCAATTTTAGTTATAGAAATTTCTTGAAGAAATGTTGAACCATTTTGTTTTTTACCAACAGTTTCTCCTTGCCATTGACCTGTTTGCCAAAAGGCGGGAAGTATCTCTTGCTTAAACCTATTAATTTCAGGATCGTGATAAATAAATTCCCAGTTTTTACCAATTAGTTCTTGAGGGCTGTCATAACCGTATATTTGAGCATGAGCGTCATTTAAATAGATACATTCTCCATCTTGATTAAGAATAGCTATACCATCCATCGCTCCTTTCAGAAAAGCTGCTTGCTGCTGTAATAGTTCTTCTGTTTGCTTGTGTTTGGTAATATCACTTCCCGCAAACACAGCAGCTTGACCTTGCAGGTATTTCTGACCAGCTATTAAATAACTTACCCGTGAAGCATTAACTTCTAAGTCAACCTCTATCGAAGTTTCTTGAACAGAATTGCTAAAAAATTGTTTTAAAAAGTAAGTAATTTCCGTAGGAGTTGATGGGATAAAATTCAGGTTTTTTCCCACAAACTCTGACCGTGGCAAGCCAAATATTTTAGCTAAATGACGGTTGACACCTAATAATTTTAAATTAGAATCTATCCAAGCTATACTTCCAGGGACTGCATCCAAAACGGCTTGGAGTTGGTCTTTTGCTTGTTGTAGTTCCACCTCTGCAAGCGAACTTGCTGTAATATCCCGAAAACTCAAAACATTGCCAATGATTTGTGAACCTAGCAGATAAGGCTGCATATTGCACTCAAATATGCGACCATCTGTTAGTTCTAAAGTATGAGTTATAGAAATTTCTGGCTGCTGACATACTGCACTCATTACTCTGCGCCATTCTTCGGGATATTTGAGTTTTTCAAAAACAAATTGAAGACGGCGCTGGTAGTCTGTTGTTTCTATCAACTCATCAGGCATTGACCACATTTCTTTATACCTTCGATTACAGCACGTAATCTTGCCAGTAGTGTCAACAGCAAAAATGCCCTCATTAGTCGAGTCAATAGTTGCTTGTAGGAGCGATCGCTCTCGCTCAATTTGTGCTTCTATCTGTTTACTTTCAGTGACATCCTGAAAGCACCAAACTCTTCCCAGCACAGCTTTCTCTAGACGATGCGGGTGGCTTTTACACTCCAAAATTCGACCATCTTTCAATGTCAGCAGATAGGTAATTTCTGTATGTGGCTGTTGAGATAATTCCTGAAAGGTATTGAAAAAGTTGTCTGGATATTGCACCTGTGCTGCGATGAATAACAGGCGTTGGTTGATATCCGCTGATGCCATTATTTCATCAGGGATTAACCACATTTCTACAAATTTTTGATTAAGACAGGTAATATTGCCTTGCCGATCAAGAGCGAGAATTGCATCAGCCGTAGATTCTATGGTTGCATTTAAAAGTGAGAGCGATCGCGCAATTTCTGCTTCTATCTGCTTACGAGCAGTAATATCTCGAAAGCATGAAAATATACCAATAATTTTATTACCTAATCGCTGTGGCTGACTGTACCGCTCAAAAATTCTGCCATCTTTAAATTCGAGAATATCAGTAAACTTAGTATCAGGCTTACTATATAATTTTTTACTTTTTTCAATAAAAGCTTCAGGATATTTTAGTTGCTGACTAAAAAAAGCTAGGCTTTTATCTAAATCGGGTAAGGCAAGAACTGCATCTGGGATTGACCATATTTCCTTAAACTTATCATTACAACAGATTATCTGACCCTGGCTATCAATAGCTATAATTCCATCGGCGGTATCAAAGCTAGCTTCTAATAACCACCTAAAGCGTTCTTCACTATCACGGATAGCTCTTTCTAATTGTTGGCGCTTGTCGATTTCTATCTGTAACTGTTGTTGCTGCTGCCATTGATCGGTTAGATCTCGGATAACAAAAATAACATTAGCTTGTTGTTCTAGTTGAATTTTTGTCCAAGTAATTTCTAATATTAATTTTCTACTAGCTTTTTGGAATTCATAAATTCCCCTATGCGGCTGCTGCTCGCTGTATGAATAAATATTACTTATCTGTGCTTTTTGCTTCCCAAGGTGGGCATCCTGATCATTGTTATATGTATTTTGTAATACAAAACTAGCTGGGTGTAGTGCCTCTAGTACTTGTTCCCCTTGCTGTTCTAAGGGCAACAGATCAATCAGTTTTGTGCCAAGTACCTCGAAATGTTCTCGACCAATTAAACTATCAAAAACCTGATTAGACCAATGAATGTAGCCTTGATGATTAGTCTGTGCGATCGCCTCACCAATTGCACCAAGCGCCACCTCCATCTTTCCCAGTGTCCCGATCAGGCTGCTGATGAAGCCTGTTGATACATTTACCATATTTTTTAGTCTCCGCAATCAATAAATGGTAGGGTGAATTATTTTTAGGGTGTATACTTTGCTACAAATAAAAATTAGTAAAATTACCTCAGCGCAGCGAAATATTACCCCTTTTTACAAATAAGTATCATTAATAACACTTGACAGTTATTATTAATTATGGCAAAACGCTCTCTCAAGGCATCACCATCTGGAATTGAAAAAGCTAAAAACGCTTTTAAATGCACTGGATGGACACAAGATAACCTCGCTGAACAAGTAGGTATTACTACTCGGCAATCAATTTGGAAATTTTTCTCAGGTAAATCAGTTGAGCGACAAATATTTATAGAGATCTGTTTTCAAATGAATTTAGATTGGCAAGAAATTGCTGATTTACCTAGAAATACCCCGGTAGTAATTTCGCAGCCAAAGCAGGATCAAGAGTTAGACATAGAAAGTTTAGTACAAAAACTGCGATCGCAATGTTATGACAAAATCGCTGACCAGTGTAGCACCATGCGATTGTTAGATGTTGCTCACCCACTGCAATTAAACGACATATATGTTAATGTCAATATTTTAGAGTTTTTATCCAGTCAACAGTGGTTGGACGTTTCCGACTTACATAATTTTAACCAAGAAAAATTTAATCGCTTGGGTTTAAGTCAATATCAACAAAGAATTCCAGGGTTAGAAGCGATCGCTAACTCCACTAAAGTGATGGTATTTGGTAAGCCTGGATCAGGAAAAACTACATTTTTACAAAAAATTGCTCTTTTATGTAATCAAGGAGAATTCCAACCCCATCAAGTACCAATTTTTATTAGACTACGTAATTTTGCTGCTGATCTAGATTTAGTTAAATCAACAAATTTACTCGATTATATTTATCAACAAATTGGTAGTACCAACCTTAAATGCTCACAAGTACAAACTTTACTTGAGCATGGTAGAGCTATAATTTTGCTGGATGGCTTGGATGAAGTACCCACTACTGAAAGCGATGAAGTATTACAGCAAATTCGTAAATTCTGCAATCATTACTACAAAAATCACTTTATTATCAGTTGTAGAATTGCTGCTAAACAGTATCAGTTTGAAGGATTTACTGATATTGAAATAGCGGATTTTGACTTTACCCAAATTGAAGCATTTGCTAAAAAATGGTTTGTTGCAGTCGGCAAAAATATCGAATTAGGATTAGCTAAAGCTACTCAGTTTATTGAAAAACTCGAATTACCTCAAAATTTGCAAATTAAAGAACTAGCAACTACCCCCCTGCTACTAAATCTAACTTGTTTGGTATTTCAAGCTAAAACAGATTTTCCGGCTAGACGTTCTGAGTTATATAAGCAAGGATTAGATCTGCTTCTAACTCGTTGGGATGAATCCAGAGGTATTAAACGTGATGAAATTTATCATAATTTATCCTTATTACAAAAGCTAAAGTTGTTGAGTCAAATTGCGGCTATTACATTTGAACAACATCATTATTTTATTGAACAAAATACTATTGAATACCATATTACTACCTACCTCAAAAGCCTATTGATTCCTAAACTAGATGAAGATGAATTGCAATTACATAGTGCCGCCGTATTAAAATCAATTGAAGTGCAACATGGGTTACTTGTAGAAAGATCCAGAGGAATTTACTCTTTTTCTCATTTAACTTTTCAAGAGTATTTAACAGCCAGAAATATTGTTGCTAACTTAGAGCCAGAAATTCTCAACCAAAATCTCAATAAGTTAGTAAGCCATATCACCGAACCTCGTTGGCGTGAAGTCTTTCTACTGACAGCAGGGTTGTTAGGAAACGCTGACCAACTGTTGCAGCTTATGAAGCAAAAACTTGATCAGATGCTGGCTGAAGATAAACAATTACAGCAATTCCTTAGTTGGTTAAATCAGAAGTCTGAAAGTGTCATAGTTAATTATCAACCCGCAGCCATCCGTGCTTTTTACATCACATTGGCTTTAGCGCAAAATTCTCACACACCTCCCAACCTCAACTTAGCGATCGCGCTAGATTTATCATTAGCTGGTAATCTCACACCAGAGTTAAAACTTGATTTAGCCTTGGATAGATTATTAAGGCTGAGTTTGAGCTTACCTGAAAATCCCACCATTGACCGTGTGCTTGACTTGGGATTTGCCTTACCCATTCAGGCTGATATCCAGTGTATTGCAGTGCGATCGCCACTACAAAAAGCATTGCACAACCTAAAAATACAACTCACCCAACTTGATGGTGCTGAAAATCTCGCATCCTGGTGGCAAGCTAACGGTTCAAGTTGGACAGAAGAATTAAGAACTGCAATGATTCGTTACCGTAATATCGGGCAGAATTGGCATTTTAGTTTGCAGCAACAGCAAATGCTACAGCAATACTATCAAGCCAATCAATTTTTGCTCTCATGCTTAAATAACAACTGTCAAGTAAGTCCCCACCTACGGGCAGAAATTTTGCAAACCTTATTACTACCTATCTCAGAAACTCCTCCCAACCCCCACAATTTGATCGGTGTACCAACGCTAACAGCATCTACTGGGATATAATTCCTCTTTTTTAAATTTTTGTATAGCAGTCGCCAAGGCGCTTAGGATATTTTTTCTTATGGAACCATTGCTAAGAAAGGCGCATGATTAAAGCTGACGGTGCAGATAGCTAACTGAGGTACCGCTATAACTAACCAGGTGTAACATCGTTGAAGCGAGTATAGTCTATCCAGGGTGTGCCATCGGGAGTCCGGTGAAAAATATCCACAAACTTCATATTCCACAAAATATCCCGTGCAGTAAACACATGATGGCTATGTATTGTTTGGGCAACTGTTTGATCAATTCCGGTAAGTGTCACCACAATTTCCACCTCATCCTCTAATAAAGTTTCAGCAGTATATCCATACAAAGGGCTTTTCTGGTCAATTTGATGCATGACCGTCCAAGAGAGCGCAAAAATCGGAGTCTCTCTACGCACCAGCCTAAGATCGTGTAAGCGACGCATATATTCTCCTTCCAAGCTAACTTCATTGCGAACCAAAGTAACCCGAATCTGTGACTCCATAATCAGGTTGCCACGGGCATTAGCTGTCCGAAACATCAAAGTGGGAACGCGGTTATAGCGAGCAATGACAGCAACTTTACTAAATAAAACTCGCGCTGTCGGTAAAGAAAATCTCGCAAACGCCAACCCTGTCACCATCGCCACCCCTACCAAACCTAACAGCGCCTCTACTGTGACAACCAAATTGGCATAGGGTGTGTTCGGAAACATCCCACCATAACCGATAGTTGCCATAGTTTGAACGCTAAAGAAGAAAGCATCTGGAAAAAAGCCAGGTCGGGCATTCTTGATGCAATCTCCCCCTGCTAAGTAAGCCAAAGCAAACAAGGTATTCGCCATTATATAAAATGAGGCTACCAGTCCCAAGAAGTTAAGCCAGGAAATAGTTACTAGGAAATGGTAAAGATCTGCCCAAGTGAACTTAGGTACACCTATACGCATCACAACACTTGGTCGCTTGCTGTTGAGCAGTTGCCACAGCATATACGGAAGATGCTTTTTTCCCATGTATGGCAGATCCTTATAAAATTCAACTATTGCTACATAAGTTAACCGATTTTGGATTTACGATCAGGAGACTCGCAAAAAACGTAGCTGTAACAAGCTGAGATTTTTTCAATCGCCATGCGCTACAAGCAAGTTAATTTCGCTCACAATGGTTAAGGTGATAATATGAAAAACTACTGTATTTGAGAATAAGAGGGTATCCATGTCCCTGACGCAACAGCGCAAACAAGAAATAATGACTGAGTATCAAGTTCACGAAACGGATACTGGGTCTGCCGAAGTCCAAGTTGCCATGATGACAGAACGCATTAATCGACTCAGCGCCCACCTAAAAGCCAATCATAAAGATCATGCTTCTAGGCGGGGATTGCTGACGATTATTGGTCAGAGGAAGCGTTTATTAGCCTACATCCAAAAGAAAGACCAGCAAAACTACCAAGCTTTGATCGGTCGTCTCGGCATTCGTGGTTAAAGAATAAATATGTCTTCTGAAGAACGCCAAAGCGAAGATGCTGAAAGGGTTCGCTTACCTTTTGAACCCGCTAGGAAGACTCGCCAAAAATCCCTAAAAACCCAGTCAGCATCCCAAGCTATTACCAAAAACCCCACTGAAAAGCCAAAGCCAGCTTCATCAGGGGCAGTACCAACCGTTGTTAGTAACAGAATGATTCGCCGTGTGGCTTTCTTCTCTGGTTTGCCTACGGCTATGGGAATGCTGACTTTCATTATCAGTTATTTGATCGTCAGCAAAGAATGGTTCAACTTACCTAACGTAGCTGTAGTGATCATAAGTATTAGCTTTTTTGGCTTGGGAGTATTGGGGTTGAGTTATGGAGTTTTATCTGCTTCCTGGGACGAAGACAGGATCGGAAACTTATTAGGTTGGAACGAGTTCACTACTAACTTAGGACGGATGACCGCAGCATGGCGCTCAAAATCAGCAGTCAAGACTGAAGACTAAGGACTCTGCGCCAAAATAGATGGCTTAATAACTTACAACATAACCATTAGTAAATCAAAGGATGACGTTCTACCAGTCATCCTTAGTTATTTTTCAGGAAATTTAACATGATAGTAGTCATGAAAAGCGGCTCTCCCGAAGCCGAAATAGAGCGTATTAGTCAAGAGTTAATTAGCTGGGGTTTAACTCCAGAAAAAATTGTCGGGAATCACAAAGTAGTAGTGGGTTTAGTCGGTGAAACAGCCGACTTAGACCCCCTACAAATTCAGGAAATAAGCCCTTGGATTGAACAAGTATTAAGAGTAGAGCAGCCGTTTAAACGTGCTAGCCGTGAGTATCGTCACGGTGAAGCTAGTGAGGTGGTGGTGACAACGCCAAACGGCTCTGTTTACATCGGTGAGCATCATCCTGTCAGCATTGTCGCTGGCCCCTGTTCGGTGGAAAACGAGGAAATGATTGTAGAGACTGCCCGACGGGTAAAGGCTGCTGGGGCGCAGTTTTTACGGGGTGGTGCTTACAAACCTCGGACTTCACCCTACGCCTTTCAAGGTCATGGAGAAAGCGCTTTAGGTTTATTGGCGGCGGCACGTGAAGCAACTGGTTTAGGCATTATTACAGAAGTGATGGATGCGGCTGACTTGGATAAGCTGGCAGAAGTAGCAGACGTGATCCAGGTAGGGGCGCGAAATATGCAAAACTTTTCGTTGCTGAAAAAAGTAGGCGCTCAAGAAAAACCAGTGCTTTTAAAGCGAGGGATGTCTGCCACTATTGAAGAATGGCTAATGGCTGCTGAATATATTCTCGCGGCTGGCAACCCGAATGTGATTCTTTGTGAGCGTGGAATTCGGACATTTGATCGGCAATACGCCCGTAATACCTTGGATTTATCCGTAATTCCCGTGTTGCGATCGCTCACCCATTTACCTATTATGATTGACCCCAGCCACGGTACAGGTCGCGCTGAATATGTCCCAGCGATGGCGATGGCGGCGATCGCCGCAGGTGCAGATTCCTTAATGATTGAAGTCCACCCCAACCCCGCCAAAGCCTTATCTGATGGCCCCCAATCCCTCACTCCAGACAGGTTTGATCGTTTAGTTCAAGAACTTTCAGTAATTGGCAAAGCAGTAGGTCGTTGGTCACAACCTCAGATGGTCATGGCTTGAAGCCTATCTTTCAAAAGAATTAATCAGTGACAACATCGGCGTTTTGCTACGGTTCAAAACCTTTCAAATGAATAAAAAAATATTCCCAGCTTACGATTGTAAGCTGGGTTTTGCCATCTAAAAAAAAATGGGTTAATCTAGATTTCGATTAACCCGTCTTTTGGGAACGCGCAGAACAAAACAAGACTATTGCAGAACCAACTTGACGTTGGCATCTTTTAGACCTGTGCGATTCTTAACTTCAGCCAAAGTTTTGTTAACAGCGTATTTTTGATTGATTGAATTAATCAGTTCAGTTTGATTGTGCTTTTTAGCAACGCCCCACAGGTCAGCGATCAGGTCGAAAGAGCCGTCGCCATTCCGAGACCAACCTAAATCATATTCGCCTTCCAAAACGGCAACTAAGTCTGCACGAACCCGCTGTCCGTTATATCCACGAACATCAGCTTCTGACTTAACGCTAATGCCTAAATCACGCAGAGAAGCTTTCAAAATTTCTGCATCGGTGATTTTGGTGCGTAGAGTGCTAAAGTGTGACATTTGGGTTTCCTCCAGTAGAGAGTTAAATAAACGACAACATTCTGTTTTTGAATCACCGCGATCGCGGTATGTATGTAAAACTGCTAGCAATCTGCTAGCCTTTACTCCTGTTGGGAGCAGGAGAAAGCCTGTTAAAACTCCAATCGCTGATATTCTGCGACGGAGGACGCAGCAGGTCGCGCGCGCTGTCTAGCCCAGTCCCGTAGGGCTGTAACCTGCTCAGTCATTGTCCGAGAAAGTGGCATAGTCGCTTTAATGGCTGCAATAATATCTAGTTGAGAGAATTCCCGATCTTGAGCAAAAGCATCGTACATTGCAGCAATTAGGGCTTGCTCAATTTCTGCACCGGAAAAACCATCAGCTACTTTAGCCAGTTGTTCGATATCAAAGCGTTCTGTATCTCTATGCCGCTTAATCAGGTGAATTTTAAATATTTCTTGGCGCTCTTCTGGTGTTGGTAAATCAACAAAGAAAATCTCATCAAATCTACCCTTGCGTAGAAACTCTCCTGGCAAACGTTCTACACGGTTAGCTGTTGCCATTACAAATACTGGAGAAGTTTTTTCTTGCATCCAGGTAAGAAAAGAACCGAAGATCCGGCTGGAAGTACCGCCATCAGAATCCGCAGAACCACCGCTACCAGCAAAAGCTTTATCCAACTCATCAATAAATAAAATAGCTGGAGAAATTGATTCTGCTGTTTTTAGGGCATTCCGTAAGTTAGCCTCAGAACGTCCTACCATAGAGCCGTCATAAACGCGCCCCATATCTAGACGTAGCAGAGGTAAACTCCACAGACGGGCAGTTGTTTTAGCAATCAGGGATTTACCACAACCAGGTACACCCAGGATTAACATCCCCTTCGGTTGAGGTAAGCCGTATTCTCTTGCTCTTTCAGTAAAAGCATTTGAACGCTGTCTCAACCAACGCTTTAACTCGTCTAAACCACCAACGGCATCAATTGTTTCATCTTCTTCAATGTATTCCAATATGCCGTTGCGACGAATTAGTTGCTTTTTCTCAGAAAGAACAATATCAACTTCTTCTTCCGTAAGTCGTCCAGTTTTAACGTATGCCTTACGATAAACTTTTTCAGCTTCATCCTTGGTTAAACCAAGGGCAGCTTTGAGGAGTTTTTCTCTTGTCTCGGTAGAAGTTTTACGAGTGCGAGATTGATCTAACTGATTAGAAAGTACTTGATTTAGTTCTGCCAGGTCTGGTAAAGGGTAGTCCATCACAACTACTTCTTTTTCCAGTTCAATAGGAATATGCTGTACTGGCGACATTAAAATAATAACTTTTTGCGTGCCTTTAAATCCGGCGATCGCATCTCGCAACCATCGGGTTGTGGCTGGTGAATCTATAAATGGATGTAAATCTTTAAATATAAAAATGCCTGGTTCTTTCTGCCTAATCACCCATTCAACCGCAGCTTCTGGAGAAACGGTATTGTGCTGGGTCAGGTGGCGGGGTTGACCGTACTCGATGATGCCGTGGGTGACAGTCCAAATAAAGACACGTCTTTGTTGGGGTTTCATCTGAGCGATCGCAGCAATTGTTTTTTCTGCCCGCTCTTCCTCGGATGTCACGAGGTAGATGAGAGGATATTGAGCTTGGATAAGGATATTGAGCTCTTCTTGCATGACGATCGACCTAACTAGAGACGGTGTAAACACTGCCAAATCATCATCGGCACTAAATTCACAATCAGCGCCACCTTTTTAGCAAGGAACTAATTCTTGCTCTCCCTGAGAGTCATTGCGAGAATTTACTTCTTCGCGCACTTCCAGGTTTGCTAGTTCCTCAGCTACCACTCCCGGTTGATTCCCTAGAGCCACCATTTCACCATCTCGAAGCACTACCGGGTTAGCACACTTCGGGCAGTCATAGATTTGGTGAGTTTGTCCGTAGGAGGACTCTACCTCATCAACTACTTCTGGGTGATCCAGATAAAAAACGATTGCTCGTTCGACAATAGAAGACATTGATTCAGAGTCAACGGCAGCGCGAATTTTCATCTGTCGATGGAGCCCTGGCGGAAGATATAACGTAACCTTTTGCTTATCTTGCATATAACTTTTAATCGTTCTACCCGGGTATGTTCTTTTACAGTAACGAGTTAATTTGAGACTGTCAAGACGTTAAGCCAGTATGACAGCATTATTGTTACATTTCTTTATCTTCCGGTTATCAGCATCTAGAACATGAATAAAAACTGCACAGTGCAAAATTAAGTAATGCCTGTGTTTATTGCCAGCCACGTCCGAATTTTCAGTAATACCAGGCTAGTTTGGGTGCTAGTTCTGTTAACTATGTTGTTACAGGGTTGCCAGTCATCAAGATTGAATACTTCAGCAACATGGACAATTTATCGCAACCAGCGTTATCAGTTTGAATTTCCTTATCCCAGTAATTGGATTGCTGCTCCTATGCCAGATAATCGTGATGGACAAGCATTTCGCGATCCACAGCAACCTGAAATTGAGATCCGAGGCTGGGCAGAACAGCGCTTGTCAGGCATCATGTTGAATAGTCGTACCTCTACAGTCAAAAATACTGCACAGGCTTTACAACTGAACTTTACAACTCAGCAACGAGTGACTGGACAACTCCAGGTAAAAGTAGGTAGTGACCTCAACATTATGGAATTGAGATTAAATCAAGGTCTAGTGCTTTATCACTGGCGGGCGCAAGCACCAAGCAAGCAGTTTGCCGACTACTACCGCTTTTTTTATTACATAGCCAGCAACTACCGTTTACCGCCAGCATCTAATCAGCAGTGAGGCGTGAGCGGGTATTGACAGCGCTTTGCATCTAAAAACTATCAATATCAAAACCCCACTAACTATCTAAGTTAGTGGGTAGAATGTAGAAACGAGAAATTTTGCTTCTCTACAAGGGTTCTAGCGCACCTTTAATTTTTGGAGATATCTAATTAGAAACTTCGCTCATTTCAATCACATTACCTTCTAAGTCTTTAACCAAAAAATTCAAGGGTTTATCGCTACGAATCTTATGCTTAATGGCACGTAACTGCACCCGCATTAGTACTTGCTCTAGACAGTCGTGATCAAAGGAAACATGGCGCTGACGGTTTTTCTGCCCCAAGCTAGCACCAGAAATAATGTGTAGTTGAGTATTTTTCTTTAGTTGATACCACAATCCATCAGAACTATTTACCCCCCTAACAGGGGAAGTTGCTATGGGTGCTGACAGATACAGAGGATCGATACTGGGAACTCCCAGAGTTTGCTCATAATTGTAGTAATAGTGCAGTGGCACTTCTGCTACAGGCAAGTTTAGTAAACCTTCGTAGAACTGCCGAGCTATTTCTAAATCAGACACCATTATGGTGTGAACTTTTGGCGCACTGGTGAGGAACATCCACATAGCAACCGCGTAGGCTGCTAGTAACATCACCATAATGCCTTGAGTGGAAAATAAGCTATCTAGAGGCACAGAATACTAAAAGCTCCTATAATATCAAAGCTTAACTAGCTAGTAAATTATATCTGATGCTATAAATAAAATCACGACTACCTTTAATAGTAACATATTAATCAAGTTTATATATTGATTTTTTTTTGAACTATAATACTAAAAATCTTTAAGTTCTTTGATAGATGTAAATCAGTCGATATATTAAGGGTGATTTACTAGAAATAAATCAAGAAAAGCGAGTAACGAAAAGTTGTGCAAATTCCGCATTTTCCTGAATCCAATCATCCGATAGTAAAATCCCTGTTCCATCATAGCGATCAGGAATTGCTCACCTTGTTTCAGCGTCATCCAGAGCAAGGGAAATTTTTCACTACTATTTTTTGCCGTTATAGTCCCATTGTATATACATTAATCCGGCATTCGGCGCGATCGCCTGTGCAAGCGGATTACCTATTTGCCCTAACCTGGCGACATATCTATTATGAGTTAGGTGGTTTAAATTTGCGCGAGGATACGGGTACTGAAGTTAGTTCCTTCCAGAATTGGCTAATCAACATGACAGCAGTATGTATTAATGAGGCAGATTTACCGCCAGTAGAGTCGATCCACTACTCTTTACAAGCCGCTCCTCCGCCACTATGGTGCTATATGGAACAAGCTTTAGAGCAATTGCCACCTATCATGCGCTTGATGGTGTTAATGGCTCAGACTTTCCATTGGAGTGAAACCAGAATTTCAGCTTATCTTCAGGCAGAAGGTGAAATGCTTTCTCCTGCTGATGTAAAAGCGCAATTACTCCAAGGGTATCATTTATTAGAAGTAGCGCTACCAGAAGATCTTCGTGTTATTTATCTGAATAACTTTAAGGTTGAATCTTCGCAACCTATTATTGATAACATAACAAACTAAAAAAAATAACTCTCAAGGAGTGAAAACCACTTCTTGAGATTGCCAATATTAATTTTATTTTCAGTAAAGCTATACGTTGAAACGGAATAACATTACATCTCCTTCATGGACAATATATTCTTTACCTTCACTACGAACCAAGCCTTTTTCTTTAGCAGCGCTCATTGAACCAGTTGCTATGAGGTCATTATAAGCAACTGTTTCTGCTCTAATAAAACCACGCTCAAAATCTGTGTGAATTACACCAGCAGCTTGCGGTGCTGACATTCCAGCTTTTATTGTCCAAGCGCGAGATTCCTTGGGGCCTGTCGTAAAATAAGTACGCAATCCTAAAAGTTCGTAAGTAGCACGAATTAAAGACCTTAACCCGCCTTCTTTAACACCCAAAGATTCCAAAAATTCTAGTTTTTCCGCTTCTGGTAACTCAACAAGTTCAGATTCTACTTGGGCAGAAATAATCACAACTTGAGCATTTTCTTGAGTAGCAAATTGTCTTACTTGTTCTACCCATTGATTACCAGTAGCTAAATCATCTTCAGATACGTTTGTGGCGTAGATAATCGGTTTAGAGGTGAGTAATCCTAATAGCTTTACTGACTCAGCTTCTTCTTCAGTTAAACTAACTTGACGTGCTGGTTTACCTTCATTTAGTGCTGTACTTAATTTTTCTAAAGCTGATAGTTCAATTTGAGCTTCTTTGTTAGTACGAGCGTTTTTGCGAGTTCGCTCAATGCGGCGTTCAATTTGCGATAAATCTGCTAACCCTAACTCCAAATTGATAATTTCTATATCTCGCAAGGGATCAACAGAACCTGCAACGTGAATAATATCGTCATTTTCAAAACAACGTACTACCTGCACAATGGCATCAACTTCTCGAATATGAGACAAAAATTGATTACCCAGTCCTTCCCCTTGACTAGCGCCTTTGACTAACCCAGCAATATCCACGAATTCAACACGAGTGGGTACAATTTGGGCAGATTCAGAGATTTTAGCCAGAACGTTTAAGCGCTCATCCGGCACTGCTACAACACCTACATTAGGTTCAATAGTACAAAAGGGAAAGTTTGCGGCAGTTGCCTTGGCATTAGCAACCAAGGCATTGAATAAGGTAGATTTTCCAACGTTGGGAAGTCCAACAATTCCGGCTGTAAGCATCTTAATTTAAGGGTAGAAACTGGGTTAATTTTGTTTCAAACTGGTTCGGGAATCGTTTGTGGAATCGGTTCGGGAACTGTTTGGGGAATAGGAGAAGGTACGGTTTCTGGGACTGGGCTGGGTATTGGTTCGGGAACTGGGCTGGGTATTGGCTCTGGTGCTGGGCTGGGTATTGGCTCTGGAAGAGGATTGGGATATGGTTCAGGAAATGGACTAGGTATATCTGGTTGGGGGATAGGATTTGGGCTGGGGTTAATCATGAAAATTTTGCTCAATAACTTAGCCTCACCACCATAGATAAAAACTTAATGTTATGACATCTTTCTAGATGGCTAACATGAGCCAGCATTTTCCGCTTTTGGGCGGCTTTATACAAGATATCTGTAAATACGCGGGTTTACTTTGCAAGCCGCCCCTACACATAACACATGACATCTTTAGTTGACATAAATAGAATTGGTATTACTTTTGTAACTGCACACGAATCAATTACTTTACCAAAATAGAGTGTGTTAGTCCAACTACCGATTTTTAAATTGAATCAGGAATCTCAAGCAAAAACGCCAATTATAGATACTCTCCGAGAGTGTGCTAATAAACCTCATGCTGCGTTTTATACTCCAGGGCATAAGCGGGGACAAGGTATATATCCGCAATTAGCAGATTTGCTAGGGCAGTCTGTATTTCGAGCCGATTTACCAGAGTTACCTGAGTTGGATAATTTGTTTGCACCAGAAGGTGTTATAGAAGAAGCTCAAAAATTAGCAGCAGAAGCGTTTGGGGCGGAAAATACTTGGTTTTTAGTTAATGGTTCCACTGCTGGGGTAATGGCAGCGATTTTAGCTACCTGTGGTAATGGTGACAAAATAATTTTGCCGCGAAATGTACATCAGTCTGCGATCGCAGGTTTAATTATTTCTGGTGCTATCCCAATTTTTGTTAATCCAGAATACGATCCGGTTTTAGATATCGCTCACAGTATCACGCCAGATGCGGTTGCCGTAGCCTTAAAGCAACATCCCGATGCTAAAGCAGTGATGATGGTATATCCAACTTATTATGGGGTTTGTGGCGATGTAAAGGCGATCGCACAGATTACTCATCAATACAATATCCCTCTGTTGGTAGATGAAGCACACGGCGCTCATTTTACTTTTCATCCAGACTTGCCACCTTCAGCTTTGTCAGCAGGGGCAGACTTAACTGTGCAATCTATCCATAAGGTATTGGGTGCTTTTACCCAAGCTGCCATGCTGCACGTTCAAGGTAGCAAGGTAGAAATTAATAGGATAAGTAGAGCTTTACAGCTATTACAATCTACCAGCCCCAGTTATTTACTCTTAGCGTCATTAGATGCAGCGCGTCAGCAAATGGCGCTGCATGGAAATCAACTAATGACAAAAACATTGTTATTAGCCAATCTCGCGAGGAATCAAATTAGACAAATTCCTGGGTTATCGGTTTTAGAACCCTTAGACATACGGCAGACTAATGGGTTAGATCAACCAGGCTTGTTCGCTTTAGATTCTACCCGCCTAACTGTAACAGTTTCTGGTTTAGGTATAAGTGGGTTTGAAGCGGACGAAATACTGCATCAACAGCTAGGGGTGACAGCAGAATTGCCATCGCTGCAACATCTCACCTTTATTATCAGTTTAGGAAATACTTCTGAAGATATTGAACAGTTAGTACAAGCTTTAACAACATTATCAAAAGATTACCAACAGGAAAGCTTGCTTGTAGAAACATCCCATAGGGCGATAGTCTCTGGTCTAACTTTATTGACAGAAACTAGAGGAGTGGCAGGAATTTCTCCTCGTGAGGCGTTTTTTGTTCCCACAGAAACATTACCAATAGAAAAGATCTGTGATACTTGTGGTGGACTACACCCATACATCAGCGCCGAACTCATCTGTCCTTATCCACCTGGAATTCCTGTATTAATGCCTGGAGAACAAATCACTCCAGCAGCCATAGAATATCTACAGCAAATTATCAAACTCGGTGGCAGTATTACAGGTTGTAGCGATCGCACCCTAAAAACTCTTAAGGTTGTTATTCCCTAGTCTTAACTGTAATCAAAACTTATGCAGAAATAATAGCAATAAAAATATTTATGCAGACTAAACTCTGGCCGTATGTGACACCTGGAATTCCAGATGATTTATTTGAACGCTTACCAGGAATCCCGTTAAGTAAACGAGAAGTTCGACTATTAATCATTTCTGCTCTCAGACTCAAACCCGACTCAGTGTTGTGGGATATTGGTGCAGGTACAGGTACAATCCCTGTCGAAACTGGTTTATTGTGTCCCCAAGGCAGAGTGATTGCTGTAGAACGGGATGAAGATGTGGCGAGTTTAATTCGCCGTAATTGCGAGCGTTTCGGTGTTTGCAACGTAGAAGTGATTGAAGGCAGTGCGCCAGAATGCTTGAAGGATATCCCCCATCAGCCCCAAAGAGTCTGTATTGAAGGAGGACGTGCCATCAAAACTATCCTCAAAGAAGTTTGGCAATACTTACCCTCTGGCGGTCGTGTCGTTGCTACTGCGGCTAATCTAGAAACTCTCTATTCTGTCTCAGCAAGCTTGTCAGAGTTGCAAGCTAGAAACATTGAGCTAGTCCAGTCGTCTGTCAACCGTCTAGAAACACGGGGTAATCATCAAACATTTTCAGCAGTTGATCCGATTTTTATCCTTAGTGGTGAGAAGCTAGATTAAGAGAATTAAGAATTTATCATGAAAAAGTTAAATTTTGGCTCTTCATGATTAAGAAAAAACTACAAACTGAGATTTTATAGTTCATATCTTATTAACTGCTAAATTTTATGCCTGTGTCTCGTATCCTCAGTGGAATAGTTGCGATCGCCCTAGCTTTGGGGTTACTCTTCCTTGGAGGATGGTACTTTACCCTTGGCTTCTGCGTCATTATTTACTTAGGTCAACAAGAGTATTTTCAACTTGTTCGTGCTAAGGGGATTGCTCCGGCGGGCAAAACTACCTTGGTGGTCAGTCAACTACTGCTAATTACGTCCACTATTGCGCCGGAATTAGTAGACCCAATATTTGCTTTAGCAGGAACATTGATTTGTTTTTATTTGCTATTCCAACCGAAAATAGCCAGCATTGCTGACATTTCCACTTCAATACTAGGATTATTTTACGGCGGCTATTTACCGAGTTATTGGATCAGGTTACGGGTAGGTTTATCACCTGCGATCGCTAGCAACTTACCATTAAATGGCTATTGGCCTGAGTCTTGGACAAATATTCATGGCTTTCCCCAGGGATTAACCGCAACACTGTTAGCTTTTATGTGTATTTGGGCTGCTGATATTGGAGCATACACATTCGGCAAATTCTTTGGTCGCACTCGCCTTTCAGATATCAGCCCTAAAAAGACTGTGGAAGGTGCGCTTTTTGGTATTGCTGGCAGTATTGCGACAGCAGCAATAGGGGCTTGGTATCTTCACTGGTCAATTTGGCAATTAAGCGGTATTACTTTTGGTCTACTAATTGGTATTACTAGCCTTTTAGGAGACTTAACAGAGTCGATGATGAAGCGAGATGCTGGTGTCAAAGATTCGGGACAATTAATCCCTGGTCACGGCGGAATTTTAGATCGGGCTGACAGCTATGTGTTTACAGCACCTTTAGTTTACTACTTTTTTACCTTGCTGTTACCGCTCTTAGCTAAGTTAAGTTAATTGGTAATTTTAGCAGAGAGGAGGGAGGAGGGTAATTGTTAATTGTTAATTGCTTAAGGTATTACATTGATAGCTCCTCGGCAGACTAATTGCCCTGGCATGATCTTTAATTCCTCAATATTAACTTCTGAGCCTAAATCTAATTCAAAGCTATCTAAGCTGCGGCTTGCTGATTCTATCGGTGTATCTATCTGTAGGGGAGCGAGGCGCAGTACATGATTACTAGCTAACTGAATACCAGTGCGAATGGCTACTGGTGTTAAATTGTCGCTCTTGTTAGCTAATACTCCAGCGATAGTTAGCTGATTATCCTCAAGGGTAACTTGTTGCCAATTAATGGGTTTGTCTTTGAAAAATTCGTTAGGCTGATTGATTCCAGCAGATGTTAACAGTGTTCCTAATAACTCGGTTAAAGCAGTCGATAATAAAGGTGATGCTAGGGATGCTTTTAAATCTGCTTCCTCTAATAACATCTGACCAGTAACGGGTATTGGTTCTAAAAGACGTAAGGGCTTTCCTTTAATTACTTGAGATAAGTTAATCCGAATGTTTTCTGCTGATAGATTAATTTTGCTCAGGTGAAGTCCCTGATAAACGGCATGATCGGCGAGAATAGATATATGGGGGATATAACCGCCGATAATTTGGCGATCGCCTCCGGTAATCTTCACCTGTAGCTCTTTTACTTGCTCTACCTGCGATCGCAACCACACGCCGCAAGCTGGCGACAACACTGTACTGATAATTCGGCTTTGCTTAACAGTCAATGCTTTTCCGTATTCCTGTAATATTTGTACATAGTCTAGCTTGATTAATATCGGCTTGGCTCTAAGTTGTTATTTCGCACAGCGTACTCTCAGTTATGGCCGAAAGGCTGCAAAAAATTATTTCCAAATGGGGTCTTGCCTCACGTCGCCAAGCTGAAAAACTGATTTTAGCAGGTCGCGTGCGGTTAAATGGTGTAGTTGTTGAGTTAGGACAAACTGCCAATCCCCAAGTAGACCGCATCGAAGTAGATGGCAAGCTGATCAAACCCATGAATCGTCCGCAGCACCTCTACCTATTGCTTCATAAACCTGCTGGTGTAGTTTCAACCTGCCATGATCAGAGAAATCGCCAAACTGTGCTTGATTTATTGCCCCCCGAATTGCGCCAAGGTCAGGGGCTACATCCGGTTGGACGCTTGGACGCAGAATCTACGGGTGCTTTATTACTTACCAACGACGGGGAGCTAACTTTTATTCTTACCCATCCCCGCCATTGTATTCCCAAAACCTATCATGTTTGGGTAGAAGGTCATCCACCGAAATCTGTGCTAGAAGTATGGCGACAGGGGGTAGTTCTTGCTGGGAGAAAAACCTTACCTGCTCAAGTCAGGATACTTAAGCAGCAAAGTGATCAAACACTGTTGGAAATTATTTTGAGAGAGGGGAGAAATAAACAGATTCGACGTATAGCAGAACAGTTAGGTTATCCAGTAGTGCATCTGCATCGCACAGCTATTGGGTCAATTTGTTTAAACCGACCAGGAGAGTTGCTACTTGCTGGTAATTACCGTCTCCTTGAAGAGTTTGAAATTGATTTTCTCCAAAACCAACTAAACATAACATCTATAGAAGGGCCAACAAACGTCAAGGAGGGCAGTGTATGAAGGAGACTCAATTCCATATTCACCAAGAACAAATAGATAAACTTAAAGATATCGGATCTCGTTTACGGCAATTTCGTCAGGCACAGTCTCTATCTTTAGAAGATGTTGCTTCTAAAACCCGAATTCAGGCACGTCTACTCAAAGCAATTGAGGAAGGCAGAATTGACATATTGCCTGAACCTGTTTATGTTCAAGGGTTTATTAAAAGATTTGCCGACGCAATTGGTCTTGACGGAGAAGATCTTGCCAGCGAGTATCCGACTTGGCCTAGTATCTTCTTTATCAAACCTTCTTGGCTGAGTTTACCATCGGCTCAACTGAGACCAGTTCATCTTTACTTTAGCTATATTTTGTTAGTGTTTTTGGCTGTCAATGCTTTATCGGCTATTGTTAATAAATCCGCAATTCATGTTAGCAACGCTGACATTAGCGAACCCAAATTAGAGCAGCCTGTTACTAAAAGCAGCCAGTTACAGGCTAGCTTGCCTGATAAGCTACATCTAAACCACTCCAGTAGCAGCAAGCCAGCAGAAATTACTCAAGCAATGGCAGTTAGCGAGAACACGACAAATACGGAGCCAGTACGGGTAGGTGTGACAGTGAAAGCTGAATCTTGGATGCGGGTTGTAGCTGATGGCAAAACAGAGTTTGAGGGGGTTCTCCAACAAGGAGATCAACGTACTTGGGTAGCGAAAGAGCAACTCACTGTACTGGCGGGTAATGCTGGTGGTGTTTTAATTGCTTTCAATGATGAAAAGCCAAAGGAATTAGGAGAACCTAATAAAGTTCAAAAAGTTACCTTTGAAGCTAATGAAAAGTTTTAATTATGTACTCAGGACTGAGTACCAAACAGTAAGTTTAGTACTCATTACTCAGCCTGATTAATGTTACTTTTTAGGAGCGCGACCAAAATTTACCGTCATAGTTTTCAAACGCGATCGCACTTCATCGGTTAAAGCATCTGCCCGATAGCGCCATTCCCAATTTCCTTCACCAACACTCGGAAAATTCATCCTCGCGTTGCTATCTAATCCCAAAATGTCTTGCAGAGGAATCAGCGCCTGATTAGCTATAGAACTTAGTGCTAGACGAATCATATCCCAGTGGATACCATCAGCACTTGTACAACCTAAATAACTTAACACCGACTCGCGTTCTTGATCTGAGAGTTGATTAAACCAACCTACTGTCGTGTCATTATCATGAGTGCCAGTGTAAACCAAACAGTTACGGGGATAGTGAAACGGCAAATAAATATTATCTTCATCTGAGCCGAAGGCAAAATGTAAAATTTTCATCCCTGGAAACTCAAATTGATCCCGTAATTCTTCTACTTCAGGGGTAATAATCCCCAAATCTTCTGCAAGAATTGGTAATTTACCTAACTGCTCGTTAAGAGCCTTAAAAAAAGCTTCTCCTGGTGCTTTGATCCACTCACCGTTAAGAGCGGTTGTTTCCCCTTGCTTAACTGCCCAATAAGATTCAAATCCTCGGAAGTGGTCAATGCGAATTAAGTCTACATAATCTAGCAAAGACTTAAAACGTTGCACCCACCACTTAAAATTATCCTGCTGCAATTGTTCCCAGTTATAAACAGGGTTGCCCCACAGTTGACCTGTAGCACTGAAGTAGTCTGGCGGAACTCCAGCCATCAGGGAAGCTTCTCCCGTTTCTTCATCAATGCAAAAAATTTCTGGATGTGACCAAACTTCAGCACTATTATGAGCTACATAAATTGGGATATCTCCAATAATTTGCACTCCAGCTAATTTGGCGTAACTTTTTAATTCTGTCCATTGACGGAAAAATTCAAATTGTAAGAATTTTTGGTAAAAGATTTCATCATTCAGCCTTAGTCGCCACTGTTCTAAAGCTTCGGGTTTACGTTTAGCAAGTTCTGGTTCCCAAGTATGCCAGCCAGCACCTTCATGAGCATCTCGGAGTGCCATAAATAAGGCATAGTCATCTAGCCAGTGAGCGGTACTTTGACAAAAACCCGCAAATTCTTTTTGCTGTACAGGGGTTGCTTTATGCTTAAAGTTCTCACAAGCTTTTTGGAGCAAGGGCATTTTGGTTTCAATCACTGCCCCAAAATCTACCTTATCCACCGGAAATTCAGGTAAATTAGCTAAATCTTCATCCGTAATCAGTCCTTGGTCTTGAAGCTTTTCTGGACTAATTAGCAGGTGATTTCCAGCTATAGCTGAATATGACATATAAGGAGAATTGCCATAACCAGTGGGGCCTAACGGCAATACCTGCCAGTATTGTTGGTCAGTATCTCTCAAAAAATCAATAAATTGGTAAGCTTCTATCCCTAAATCGCCAACACCGAAGCGACTAGGAAAACAAGTAGGATGTAGCAAAATGCCACTAGATCTGGGAAATGGCATGATCAATCTAAAATATAGTACTCAAAAAAATATGAGCGCAGCCTTAGCAGCGACTCAAATTCTCTGACTGTATCATCGGGGAGTACTGAGGTATTGAAATCTAAAAAAAGATATAGATTTTATTAATTAATTTGCTAGATGTCGTAAATATAGCAATTTATGCTGAAATTGCAGTTGTTGTACATAATTACAGCTTGTGGCTTATCGAAATCCTACTCCTACAGTCGATATCATCATTGAATTAATTGACCGACCTCATCGACCAATTGTGTTAATTGAACGCCAAAATGAACCTTTCGGGTGGGCAATTCCTGGTGGGTTTGTTGATTATGGCGAGTCGGTAGAAACGGCAGCAAAGCGAGAAGCGCAAGAAGAGACAGGTTTGCAAGTTGAGCTAATTGAACAGTTTTATGTTTATTCTGACCCTAATCGTGACCCTCGCCAGCACACGATGAGTGTTGTATTTATAGCTACGGCAACGGGGGAACCTGAATCTGGAGATGATGCGAAGGCGCTAGAAGTGTTTGAATCTTGGCGTATTCCTAGTAATCTTTGTTTTGATCACGATCGCATTATGCAGGATTATTGGCGCTATCGGCATTATGGTATGCGTCCAAGGTTGATTTAGCTGCAATGAACGCAAAGGGGTGTATTTTAGTTACCGCTTTGGGGATAAGTTTGTGGAAGTGCGATCGCGAGGTTGATTATGGATGCTGATGAACTTTTAGAACAATACGCAGAAGGGGAACGTAACTTTGAGGAGTCTGATCTAAGTCACGAAGATCTTAAAGGTGCAGATCTTAGTGAAATTAATTTTTGTTATGCTGACTTGAGTAATGCAGATCTCAGTCGTGCGTCTTTGAAGGATGCCAAACTGATCAGAATAAATTTAAGTAATGCCGATTTAAGTTGGGCAGATCTTCGTGGTGCAGATTTAAGTGGTGCGAACCTAGAGAATGCAAATTTGAGTAAGGCTAGCTTAGATCAAGCAAATCTTACTAATACAGAATTAAGTTCTGTAAATCTAAATCGAGCCTCATTAGACTATGCTCTACTATCTAAAGCTAATTTATTTAATGCCGATATAAGTGGTGCAAATTTAGTTGGAGCAAATCTCTGTCGTGCTAACTTAGAAAATGCGGATCTGAGTAATGCTACTTTAGATAATTCAAGTTTAATTAGTGCAAATTTTGGGGCGGCAAACCTGAAAAAAGCTTCTTTATGTAATGCAAATATAGAGAGAGCAAGTCTAGAAGGAGCTAATTTAATCAGCGCCAACTTAAATGGAACAAATTTGAATAAGGCAGACTTGAGTGAAGCAAACATTTTTTTAGCCACCTTTAAAAATGCAGATTTAACTGGTACAAGGATGCCTGATGGCGAAATTTATCAACCGGAAGGATATGATAAGAAACTTGATAACACAGAAACATCCTTAGATAAACAGGCATCAATGGCTAATCGAATCATTAATACAGAACAAGCACCTACACCCGTTGGCCCTTATAATCAAGCGATCGCTGCTAGTGGTCAAATGATTTTCGTGGCTGGTCAAATTGCGATTGACCCTAGACTGGGTGATGTTGTCTATACCGATGATGTCACTAAACAAACAGAACAGGTGATGAAAAACCTTGAGGCAATTCTTTCAGCATCAGGAGCCGCTTTCAAAGATGTAGTAAAAACAACAGTTTTTTTGAAAAACATGAATGATTTTGCAGCGATGAATGCAGTATATGCTAAATATTTTGATGAAGCAATTGCTCCTGCACGTGCCTGTGTTGAGGTGGCGCGTTTGCCTAAAGATGTATTGGTCGAAATTGACTGTATTGCTGTAATTTAATATATTCCGCCCTGCTATGTTAATAGTGGGGTTAAAAGAAAAATTCCAAATCAACTAAGACGTATTTGAATTTCATATTCTGTATTGGCTGTTCTAGCTCCTCAATCGCCGCTAAAAAAACTTACGCAACTGGCACAATCTTACCTGCATAGGACATTGAAATGGGCATTGAAGCAAGGCATTTATCGGTCTGGCGCACCTGACAAGTTACTTTTTCTGTGGCATTAAAATCATAAAAACTATATAGTTTTTAGCTACTAGCATAAATATTCCTATTATGCCAGTTCTTCATAATATTTTATATTAAAATTAACAGATATAAATTATTGGTTATGTGGCGGAAAACTAGCATTTATCATTGACAAATATTCCGAGAAATAGGGTTGCTATATTCTCACAAACAGGTTACTTTAAATTTAATCTTGACGCCGCTAAATTAGTAAAAACTTACAAAGCGGTCGTTTTATACAGAACTTACGCTATTAGCCTGGAATTTAAATTTCAGGCGTAAAGTCAGGAGGAATTGAAGGCAATGGTCAATCAATTTACTCCTTCAGTTAATACAGGTAAGAGCATTGCTTTTACAGTCTGTTGAAATTACGCAACAATACGTTATTAATCTTTACATATTTTTAATCTTATGCAAGTTGATTCAATTACTAACAACACCCAAAAAGGAATTCTGTTTGTAGATTCTACTGTCACCGACTATCAAACTTTGCTAGCGGGTACAGTACTAGGAATCGAGGCAGTTGTCCTTTCTCCTGACAGAGATGGCGTTGAGCAGATTACCGAAATCCTTCAAAAACGTCAGAATATCAACACAATTCATATTGTTTCTCATGGTTCCCCTGCTTGCGTGTACTTGGGGAATATCCCATTAAACCTAAATACTCTGAATAAATACATCCCACAACTGCAAAGTTGGACTGGAGGCACCATTTTAATTTATGGCTGTAATGTGGCAGCAGGAGATGCTGGGGAAGAATTTATTGCAAAGTTACAGCAAATTACAGGCGCAAAAATAGCCGCTTCTGCTACTCGCACCGGAAGCGCAGCAATGGGGGGAGATTGGCAACTGGAGAAAACAACCAAGCCAATAGCAATTCAGTTAGCTTTTGAGCCAGAGATATTGGCAATTTATAGTGGTGTATTTGCCCCCGGACAACTAGACTCCAGCTTTGGTGGCGGGGATGGTATTGTTACTACTGACTTTGGTGGCTACGAACAAGCAAGAAGCGTAGCAGTGCAGTCTGATGGCAAGCTAGTAGTGCTAGCTTATACCTCCAATGGGGAGGTTTTAATCCGTTACAACCCAGACGGTACTCTCGATACTAGCTTTGGTTACGGTACTGGCAAAGTTTATACAGGAAACGGGTCAGGAAATGCCGTCAGCGTCAAGATGCAGTCAGACGGTAAGATTCTAACCTTAAGCAATAATTATAATGGTAGCAACCAAGATCTAGTTGTGACCCGCTACAACGTTGATGGCAGCTATGACAATACCTTTGGTAATTACGGTTACGGTAAAGTAACGATTGATTTTGGCAGTAACGAAATTGCTAAAACGTTAATTGTGCAGTCGGATGGCAAGATTCTCGTAGCTGGAGACAGCAACGGTCAAGTTATTATAGCTCGCTATCTCAGCAGTGGAATTAGCGACACTAGCTTTGGTAACAACGGCAAAGTCACTGCTGTTCTGCCTAGCGGGGATGTTACAAATTACATCGCCTTGCAAGCCGACGGAAAAATTGTTGCAGTCAGCAGTAGCTACAACAGTGCCACCTCCACTAATGACATTTTCCTAACTCGGATTAACTCAAATGGCACTAGCGATACCAGCTTTGGCAACTACGGACAAGTTATCACCAATTTAGGCGGCTTTGAGAACAAGGTTAACGTCGCTGTGCAAGCCGACGGCAAGATTGTTGTGGCAGCTTGGAGTGACAGCGGAAGTCAACCTCAGATTGGAGTAGTTCGCTACAACAGCAATGGTACGTTGGATAACACCTTTGGTGGTGGTGATGGCATTGTTCTTACCCCGCTCCTTAGTTCTAACGCTTCTTCCAGTACGAACAATCTCAGCTTGGCAATAGATGGAAGCGGTCGCATTGTTGTAGCTACCAACACATACAATAACACCAACGATAATATCATCGTCGTCCGGTATAATTCAGATGGTAATCTTGATACCAGCTTTGACAGCGATGGCATTACCAACAATGATTTGGGTAATAATAGTTACGACAGAGCTACAAGTTTGGCATTGCAGTCAGACGGCAATATTGTAGTAGTTGGGAGTATTTATCAAAATCTTAATGAGGACATTGCTATAGTCCGCTACTTAGGCGGTGTTAGTAGTGGTAGCGGACAGCTAGATGCTAGCTTTGGGGGTGGTGATGGTAAAGTTACAACCGACTTTGGATTTTATGAACGAGTTGAAAAACTAGCAGTACAGTCTGATGGCAAGCTAGTAGTATTGGCAAGCACATCTAGTGGCAATAACCTAATTCGCTACAACCTTGATGGTACTATTGACACGAGTTTTGGCGGCAATGGCTCAATTGCATATATTGGAAGCAACTCGATCGCTAGTGGAGTAGCAGTACAGTCCGATGGTAAAATTCTGTTCTTGGGCAGTAATAACACTGGCGGTAACCAAGATATAGTTCTGGAGCGGTACAACTCAAATGGTAGTATCGACACTACCTTTGGTAACAATGGCAAATTATTAAGCGATTTAGGTGGTTCTGAATATGCCAAAAGCTTAATCGTACAAACAGATGGCAAGATTCTTGTAGCAGGTGAGAGTAGTGGTCAAGTTATCATAGCTCGTTATTTGAGTAGTGGAGCGATCGATGCTAGCTTTGGCTTTGGCACAGGCAAAGTCACCACTACTCTACCTAGTGCAGATACAACTAATTACATTGCTCTGCAAGCTGACGGTAAGATTGTCGCAGTCAGTCGCAATTTTAATAATGATATTGTTGTTTCCCGAATCAACCAAGATGGCAGTATCGACAATAATTTCGGGTTCAATGGACAAGTCACTACTAACTTGGGTGGTAATGAGAGTCCTAAAACTTTAGCAGTTCAGTCTGACGGGAAAATTTTAGTAGCAGGTTGGACTGATAATGGCGGTACTCAAATAGCCTTAGTTCGCTACAACACTAATGGCAGCTTAGATATTAGCTTTGGTGGCGGTGACGGTATTGTCACAACAACGCCCATTAATGGCTATACCTACAGCCCTTATTCTACCTACAACACTAATTTCAATGCGCTAAATCTAGCAATCCAGTCAGATGGCAAGATTCTTGTATCCGGTACTATCTACAACGTTAGCAATGCTAACTCTGACATGGTAGTGATGCGCTACAACCCAGATGGCACGCTTGATAGTAGCTTTGACAGCGATGGCATCGTCACTACAGATATTAATGGCAACAAGAATGATTACGGCAACACTCTAGCATTACAGCCAGATGGAAATATTGTCCTTGGTGGGTATACCAACAATGGCAACAATGAAGATATCGCTATTATCCGCCTGAGCAATAGTAGTTCCAGCCCCATTCCTGACCCTTCAGACCCCTTCACTGGTACTAACGGAGATGACATCCTCCCCAAAAATGGTGCTGACAGTAGTGGTGATAACACTTTTTATCCCCTACTAGGTCGCGATAGCGTGGAAGGTGGATTAGGAATTGACCTGTTAGTGGTTGATTACTCCAGCTACACATATGCTGGTGGCCCTTATATACCAGGCATGAGTAGAGACTTTGCGAATAACAGTTTTCGTGCTTATAAAGACACCTTCGGCAACTACGATGAAGTCAAATTCAACAACATTGAGCGCTTCCACCTCATCGGCACTAATAGTAGCGATACATTAATTGGCGGTAGTTATCAGGACATACTCATCGGCAATGGTGGGGATGATTTGCTTGATGGTTGGGGGAATTTGGTCGGAGTACCTGGTGACATCATTGATGGAGGTGCTGGTACAGATACCCTTTACAGTGGCTACTTTGCCAGCGAAACCAATGCTTTAGTGATCAATAATACTGGCACGACGATTAGCTTGAGCAATGGTGGTTCCATTAAGAATGTCGAACGCTTCCCGTATCTGACTACTGGTAGTGGCAACGATAGCATTAACTTCAACATTGACTATTCGGAGTATATCAACACAGGTAGCGGGGATGACACCATCAATGCTGGGTTAGGTGCTGCCGATTCAGTTGATGGTGGTACAGGGATTGATTTATTAATTGTTGATTACTCTAGCAATAGTTATACAGGTGGGGGTACATCTGCCGCCGGGATGACGAGAATTTTTAACAACAACTATTTCCAAGCTTACAAAAATAGTTCTGGTGGCTATGACCAAGTGAGTTTTAACAACATTGAGCGCTTCCACCTCATCGGCACTAATAGTAGCGATACATTAATTGGCGGTAGTTATCAGGACATACTCATCGGCAATGGTGGGGATGATTTGCTTGATGGTTGGGGGAATCTGGTCGGAGTACCTGGTGACATCATTGATGGAGGTGCTGGCACAGATACCCTTTACAGTGGCTACTTTGCCAGCGAAACCAATGCTTTAGTGATCAATAATACTGGCGCGACGATTACCCTGAGCAATGGTGGTTCCATTAAGAATGTCGAACGCTTCCCGTATCTGACTACTGGCAGTGGCAACGATAGCATTAACTTCAACATTGACTATTCGGAGTATATCAACACAGGTAGTGGGGATGACACCATCAATGCTGGGTTAGGTGCTGCCGATTCAGTCGATGGTGGTACAGGGATTGATTTATTAATTGTTGATTACTCCAGCAATAGTTACACAGGTGGAATGTACCAAGGGGGAATCTACAATAATCATTCCTCATTGCGAGCTTATAAAGATGATTTAGGCAACTACGATGAAGTTACATTTACTAACATTGAAAGCTTCCATGTGATTGGAACAATTAGCAAAGACTATTTGTCTGGTGGTAGCTATAACGACATCCTGATAGGTAATGATGGGAATGATACCCTCAATGGTGGAGTAGGTACCGATACACTGATAGGTGGTACAGGCAATGATATCTACGATGTAGATCATGTCGCAGATACGGTGATTGAATTAGCAAATGAAGGTACGGACACTGTTTATAGCACTATCAGCTACAGCTTAGGTAGTAATATTGAAAACCTCACCTTACAAAGCACATCTGCTATTAATGCAACGGGCAATGAACTAGATAATAGTTTGCTGGGTAATAGTGCAGCTAATACCCTCAATGGTGGCGCTGGCAACGATAACCTCAATGGTGGAGTGGGTGCTGATACACTGATAGGTAGTACAGGCAATGATATCTACTATGTGGATCATGTCGCAGATACTGTGACTGAATTAACTAATGAAGGAATAGATACCGTTTATAGCACTATCAGCTACAGCTTAGGTAGTAATATTGAAAACCTCACCTTACAAGGCACATCTGCTATTAATGCAACTGGCAATGAACTAGATAATACTTTGCTAGGTAATAGTGCAGCTAATACCCTTAAAGGTGGGGTGGGTGCTGATACATTGATGGGTGGTGCAGGCAACGATATCTACTATGTGGATCATGTCGCAGATACTGTGACTGAATTAACTAATGAAGGCACAGATACGGTTTATAGCACTATCAGCTACAGCTTAGGTAGTCATGTTGAAAAACTCACCTTACAAGGTACATCTGCTATTAATGCAACTGGCAATGAACTAGATAATACTTTGCTAGGTAATAGTGCAGCTAATACCCTCAATGGTGGTGCAGGCAACGATAACCTCAATGGTGGAGTGGGTGCTGATACACTGATGGGTGGTGCAGGCAATGATATCTACTATGTGGATCATGTCGCAGATACGGTGATTGAATTAGCAAATGAAGGTACGGACACTGTTTATAGCACTATCAGCTACAGCTTAGGTAGTAATATTGAAAAACTCACCTTACAAGGCACATCTGCTATTGATGCAACTGGCAATGAACTAGATAATACTTTGCTAGGTAATAGTGCAGCTAATACCCTCAATGGTGGTGCAGGCAACGATACTCTCAATGGTGGAGTGGGTGCTGATACATTGATGGGTGGTGCAGGCAATGATATCTACTATGTAGATAATGCCAGCGACGTGGTAATTGAAGTTATCAACGCTGGTAGTGATACGGTGCAATCCTCTGTCACTTGGACTTTAGGAGATAACTTAGAAAACCTAACTTTAACAGGTTCTCTAGCTATTAATGGCACTGGGAATAATTTCAACAACAACATTACTGGTAATGCTGCCAATAATATCCTCACGGGGAATGAAGGAAATGATATCCTCAATGGGGGTTTAGGGGCTGACACTTTAATTGGTGGAGTTGGTAACGATACCCTTTCTTTGGGTGCAGATTCAGTAATTGACACCATTTTGTATAACTTTGGTGATGGGATTGATACTGTCAATCAATTTAATCGTACAGGCGCTGATAAAATTGGTTTTACTGGTATCGCAGATATAGATGTTGTTGTCAGTGGAACTACAACTTCTTTCCGTGTAGGTGATGGAATAAGCGGTAATGCTGGTTTTGGAATTGGGGCGATTTTAGTGAATCTGCTCAATACTACTAAGTTTACAGCAGATAATATCAATGGGAATTTAGCTGCTAGTAATACGGCTAATTTATGGTTTGTTTAACGGCATTTTTTGTTCTTTTAGATGCCACAGAACCTACGCAACTGTTTGCTACTGAGACTTAAACAAAGTTCAAACCCAAATAAACCCTAAACGCCTAGGTGTAAAGTAAATACGTCAGTATTCTCCTTCACTCTCCAACAGATCCACAAATTTCTGAAGATCATCTAAAGTAATCAACCGAATTGGCTTAGTAATGTACCTGAGTAACTTACCTACTAACTAATACCATTTCTCCAAAGTAATGCAATAATAGGTTGAAGAACTTGAGGAATTTTTTATGAAAGTGAACTATCAAGAAAGAATTGATTTAACAGCCGAAGAGTTAAAAATAATTTTGTCGAAACAGCGAAATCTAACGAACCGACAAAAAATTCAGGCACTGTATTGGTTAAAAGCTGGATATAGTCAAAGCATTACAGATGTAGCTCTGCGTTTAGGTATACATAGGATTACGGTATATAGGTGGTTAAAGCAGTATAGTACTGGAGGTCTATCATCACTATTAAAAATACTGCATCCAACTGGTAGGCCGCGAGTAATACCAGAGCGCCGTAATAACTGGACTATCAAAGAAATTAAGCGATGAATCGTGTGAATTTAAGAGTTATAAAGAAATGGCAACGTGGATAGAAGACAACTATCAAATATCAGTTAAATATCCCACATTATACAAGCAAGTGCACTCTCGAATGAAAGCTAAATTAAAAGTGCCAAGACGTTCAAGTATCAAAAAAGAACAGTCGGCAGCTATCAAGTTTAAAAAAAACTAAAAAATTTACTTAAAATGGCTGACTGGTTGGAATCCACGACACCAAACCCAGCAAAGAATGGAGTCAGGTATTGGTGCCAAGATGAAACTAGAATTGGCTTAAAAACGATTGAAAGGAAAAGAATTACAGCTTTGGGAGTTAAACCAATAGGTAAAGTTCAATGGAATTTTAAAGCTTACTATCTGTATGGGGCAGTTGCCCCAAAAACAGGAGAAAGTTTTTGGTTGGAGTTCTCCCATTTAGACAGTGTATGTTTTCAAATGTTTTTAGAGCAACTAGCCTCTAAATATCCCGAACATTTAAATGTTATTCAATTGGATAAGGGTAGATTTAATCATAGTAGTAGCCTCAAAATACCAGATAATGTTATCTTAATTTTTCAACCACCATACAGCCCGGAATTGAATCCAATTGAGAGAGTATGGCAGCACATAAAACAAGAAATAAGTTGGGAAATTTATGATGATTTAGATAGTCTTAAAGAAAAAGTTTGTGCTTATCTCAAAGAATTTTCCTCAGAAACAATAGCATCTATAACCGGATGGGATTACATTTTATCAGCCCTCCCTACTGTTGCATGATTTTTTAAAAATGGTATTAGAGTAAACTACCTGAGTATTTTTAGCCTTACCGTGTAACCAGAGCTTGATAATCTGCTCATTGTTATTAGTACAGCACTCAGCACTGTACTCAGTAAAATACTTTTCGGTATTAGTATTAGTAGTTGCCAGCATATTTCCTTGAATATCACATAACGACACTTATGTAACATTCATTATAGGGTTAGTAATGTACCAAGTACGATGCTGATTACATTACTTCTTAAGTATTTTACTTACCCCATGAGTAGTCTACTTAATACTTTACTATAGTAAGCTACTAAGAGATAAGTAATTTACTAGCAGCCATACTATGGCGATCGCGCTTTTCGTATGGCTGCTCTTGAGGGTCAAACTCGGCAATGTAATAATTTAAATTATTTATCAATCAAGCCTAAAAATAGGGGATTGAGTAGTACAAAGAATATAAAGATTTAGATACTGGAAGCTAGAAAGAGCAATAGTTTCAGCGAGGCGTTGTCCTTGGTTGCACGAACCCTATATTTCAGCCATTTTGTAAAAATTTCCGGATAGTGACAGAAAAGGAATATAACAGCCTACATCCGTGATAAAACAGCGACCTTGGATAGCTTGTCTTTATCCAGCCCTTGGAGTTCGTTGAGATGTAGCCAGCCTTCTTTAACTAATCCAGCAAAGACAAACAGCAGAACCGAGTATTGGTAGTCATACTTACCCTCAATTTCATGCCTTTTAGCACTCAAGAAATCGTGTAACTGCCAGAGTTCACCCAAGTCCACAAGCGTACTTGCCTGCTTTTGAACTTGTTTAAGCAAAACCTTAATTTCTCGTTCGTAGGCCTTATCAAAGGCAGTTCGAGCTATCTTCTTCTCAATGTCCGTCCATTCAGCTTCACTTGTTTGCATGATTCAACCTGAAATTTCTGCGATAGTTATTTGGCTCTTGTTTGTTCCGTTTGCCTAGACGGTCTTGAGCGCTCTACGAAGAGAGAAAACGCTCAGTATGAGCATCGGCGATTTACTTGTCTCTAGCGTCTAAGTAGTAGTTCACCAACCCCGAAATAACGCCTGTATGTAAGTCGGGTAAAGGGAAAGGTTTATTTCCTTTCCCCTTTTGCTAGTAGTTCGCTTTCGTTAACGAAAGTGAACTACTAGCGAACTAGGTTCAAAAGTTCTTTGGGAGAAGCTAACAAGTCAATGGCTACGAAAAAGATCTTACCTTGCGGGTTGAGCAAGAATCGCCAAGCCATGTTCATGCCTACTGCTGCACCAAACCAAGGGGTTTGAACCTTACCTGTCACTTTCACCTGAGTATAGCCATCGTCTGTAGGTTCAGCGACACCGCGTTCTGGGAGCAAACTCAGGTTCTGGCATTCTTCCCGGAAGAATTGCAAGATCGCATCTTTGCCCACGATCGGTCGCTGGAAGGGAGGCTGCAAAGCACCGTCTGCCACGAACAGTTTGATCAGCTCATCAAAGTCATTTGCATTCAATAGGTTCATGTAGCTCAACACGGTTGGGTTGTCGATACCTTGAATGGTGACTTGAGTGCGCTCTTGCATTTGTTTGGGCGCGACCACAGGTTCAGAGATTCTGGTGTAGCCGCCTAGTTTACTTGCATCAAACCCCATGTCCACAACGGAGTTCCGCAACACGGTAATCTGTTGTCCCTGATCCAAGCTTTTGAGAGTTTCCAATACAGCATTAGCGTTAGCTGATAGCTTATAGCCAGCCGGAATTGGCGCGACAATTCCTTGCTCCATCCATTGTCCAAGCTGATTCCAGAAACCTAACTTAATATTAGGCGACCAAGTAGCATAGGTACGGCAAATGGGTGTATCTGCGTGGTTTGCCAGATCGCACATCATCTGAGTTTGCTCAGGAAATGTCATTTGCTTGACTTGTTGCAGGATTTCTTCTGCAAACTGCATACTGGCTGCGCCAGGAGCCGCAACCGTCACGGTCTTACCCATCTC
>DATNQB010000043.1 GCA_036702875.1 Oculatellaceae cyanobacterium
GACCGTTCTTTTTTATCACAGTTTGATACTTTTTTCTCTATAGAGAGCTTGTTGTCAATAAGCTGACAGTTTTTTGATAAGGGCTGAACCCTGATGTGCAAAGCACATCAGGCTTTGGGGGCGCTTGTCGCCCCCTGAACAGCAGTACTCTCAGCAAGCATGATAACTTCCAGAATGGACAAAAGTTTATTGATGCAGAAGGCTGTCGCGGCTTACAAGAACAAGTAGTTTTATCCGGTTCGTGGAACTTAAACCCTTGGTTTGTGCAAATCGAGCAAGTCCCCCTCACAGAAATTCCCATTGGTTATGTTGGGGTAGTAATTTCCTTTGTAGGGAGATCAAATCAAGATGTTACCGGAGATTCTTTTACTCATGGGAGTTTAGTCAAAGCTGGTGATAAAGGTGTATGGGTAACACCTCTTTATCCAGGTTCTCATCCCCTCAACACCAGAACAATGAAAGTAGAATTAGTACCCACGACTAATATTGTGCTGAACTTCACAGCTAGATTTAGTGGAGAGCATGGCTATGATGCTAAATTAGTCGCGTTGAAATTACTTTCTGTTGATGGATTTACCTTTGAGATAGAAGTTTTCCAAATTATTCACGTTGGCGCTGAGGAAGCTCCGAAAGTAATTTCTCGCTTAGGTTCCATGCAGAACTTAGTCGATCATGTGTTACGTCCCATCGTAGGTAATTATTTCCGTAACTCGGCTCAAGAATATACCATTTTAGACTTCTTAATTGCTCGTAGTGAACGACAAGCAGAAGCAGCAGAATATATTCGCACAGCTTTACGCGCTTATGATGTACAAGCAGTGGATACGCTGATTGGTTTAATTACCCCACCACCAGAATTAATGTACACTCTGACTGAGCGTAAAATTGCTGAAGAACAGCAGAAAACTTATCAAGTGCAGCGTGTGGCTCAAATGCAACGACAAGAATTATTGCGTGAAACTGCTGTAGCAGAAATCCAGCAAGAAGTTGTCACCGCAGAGCAAGGGGTAAATATTGCCGAATTACAAGCAACTGCTAAAGTCAAGCAAGCGTCGGGTGAAGCTGAAGCAATTCGTTTGACGGGTGAAGCGAAAGCAGATGCCTACCGTGCAGGGGTGCAAGCATTGGGTGAACAAGGATATACAGCCTTACAAATGATGCAAATTGTGGGAGATAATCAAGTGCGTGTTGTTCCCGATGTTGCTGTTAGTGGTAGTGGTAATGGTGCAGGCTTAGTAGATGGATTGATGGGAATGTTGTTGTGGAATCAGGGAAGTCAAAAATTGTCTGACCATACATCCAATAATTTGAAAGACAGCATTTCACTAGCGTCATTAACCCCATCATTACATCTAGAAAATGGTAATGATACTACTGATGCAGTTGATCATAATTCGACTAAATCTTAATGTGATGATAATGACTTTGGGAATGTGTTACTAAACAACTGTTATCACATTAAAAGCCAGTTAAGCCAGGGAAATAGGGGGAGTACGCTGTTAGCAGTTAATACTAATCATTCTCCCCCTACACTCTGTGTAATTAAGCAACTAGAAAATGTATTGCCGCATGAGCTACTAGGAATTATTCAGACGCTCCAAGCTGTAGGTAATCATCCTCAAATTCCGAGTTTGTTGGATCATTTTGAAAAAGCAGGTAAATTTTATGTGGTGCAAGAGTTCGTTAACGGCATTGATTGCAAAAAAACGTTGCAATTAGATGGTTGTTTTAGTGCTAGTAAAGTTTGTCAATTATTAAAAAATATTTTACCTATCCTCAAGTTTATTCATGCTCATAATGTGATTCATGGAGATATTAAACCTAGGAATTTCATTGAAGGCACTCTGGATAAATCATTAGGTACAGAAAAACAATTAGTTTTAGTTGATGCTAACTGTTTTTCAATTATTAATAATACCTCCCACAGCAATTTTGAATATGCTGCGCCAGAACAAATTCAAGGTGAGGCTGTTTTTGCCAGTGATTTATATAGTTTAGGCTTAAGTTGTATTCAATTGCTGACTGATTTACATCCTTTTGATTTGATAGACGGGTGCGATAGCGCCAGCGCTGAGGAGTCAGTTAGCTCTTTAAATTGGCATCACTATTGGTTGTCTGATGAGACAACAAAAGATATTAGACCGCCACTAATTGAACTGCTCAATCAATTAGTTGCACCACGTTTAAGCCAAAGGTTGCAATCAGTTGATGCAGTTATTCATCAGATGCAATTATTGGGGCTTGGTAGCCAGTTGCAACAACGCTCTAATCAATTAGATATTTCTTCTAATAAACAAAAACAACTAACCAAAATTCCTACTCAAAACTGGCGTTGTGTTGCTACTTTAACTGGTCATTCTGGGTTATTTGCCACAGTTAATACAGTTGCTATTAGCCCTGATGGGAAGTTGGTTGCTAGTGGAAGTGATGACCAAACTATTTTAATTTGGGACTTGGTAACAAAAAAACAAGTTGCCACTTTGAGAGGACATAAAAAGAGTGTGCGTACAATTGCTTTTAGTTTAACTGGTAAACTATTGGTAAGTGGTAGTAGCGATCGCACTATTAAGTTATGGAATTTAGATCATTACCAAGAAATCTTCACATTTCAAGGACACCAGCAAGCAGTAAATTCTGTGTTGTTTACTCCCGATGGTACTAAAATTATTAGTGGTAGTGCTGATAAAACTATTAAATTATGGGATGTTAATACCACCGAAGTGATTGCCACTTTAAAAAGTCATCATTTGGCTGTTAGAGATATTGCTTATGAGGCGACAAGTAATAAACTAGCTAGTGCTAGCTTAGACCGTACAGCTAAAATTTGGGATTTGAATGATAATTATGAATTAATCCAAACCTTACCTTACCATGCTTGGGCAGTGAAGGCGATCGCCATCAGTCCCAATGGTAAGATTTTAGCAACTGGTAGTGATGATAATACTATTGGAATTTGGGATTTAGCTACTCATAATCTGTTACGTACTATTAATGGTCATTCTTGGTCGGTCTCTAGTTTAGTATTTCAGTCTAATAGCGAATTAATTAGTGGTAGTTGGGACAAAAATGTTAAAATTTGGCAGGTTAATACAGGAGATTTACAAGCTGTATTGACAGGACATACTGATTCGGTTTGTGCTGTCGCTAGTAGTTTTGAGCAAGAAGTTATTGTGAGTGCAAGTAAAGATAAAACTATCAAAATTTGGCAAAAATAAAAAATTGTTTATATCACCTCTAATTTTACAAATGGGCTATAGTTTTAGTCTGAAAATTTGTGTATTGTTAATGAAATAACACTCTAAACGTTGCAATTGGGCATCTTAAATCCCATGTTGAATTAAGCGACAGGCTGCTAAAAATTCGGATAAGACAATCGACAAATTATCAGAGCGCCAAGCAGCTACAATCTTGAGCATTGGTGTCTGTTCTTGAATCGTTCGGTAAACAACTCCTTTACGCTCTATAGTTTGCACATTGGCAGGTAATAAACTGATTCCAATCCCTCCAGCAACTAAGTTGAGGATTGTCAACATTAAAGTAGCTTCTTGTGTCACCTTGGGAATGAAACCGATTTGCTGACATAAACTGACAATTTGCTGATGCAAACTATAGGACATATGGGAGGGTGGTAGGATAAAGGATTCGTTAGCAAGAGATTGTAAGGAAATTTCTGTCTGAGCAGCCAAGGGATGGCTTGACGGTAAAACCAAAACTAAAGACTCTTCCTTAATTGGTTCAACACATAATCCTATATCTTGGTGATTCAAAGCTGACCAGTGCATCAAACCAATATCAATCTGTTGAGTTTCCAGTCCCTTAATTAAACTGTAGGCAGTACGTTCTTGTAAAACAAGTTTGACGTTTGGGAAGCGAGTGCGAAACGCTATCAAAATATCTGGGAGAACACTATTGGAAACTGAACTATTAAATCCAACTATTAATTGTCCAATCTGACCCTGACTAGCGAGTGTGGCTGTCTCAATAGCACGGTCAACTTGAGCCAGAATTAAACGTGCTTCTTTAAGGAACTCTTGCCCCGCTTCCGTTAGCCGTAGTGGGCGTTTCTTGCGCTCAAACAGAGTAATATTACCTAACTTTTTTTCTAAATCTTTGATTTGCTGGCTGAGGTTAGACTGAGCCATATGCAATTCTTGGGCCACTTCGCTAATGTTACAGTTTTCTTTCTCAGCCACAGCGATAAAGTAACGTAAGTGTTGTAATTCAAAGTTATATTTGCGTCGGAGTATCATTAGGTATTAATTTCCAAACAATATATGATTTTTTATATATTATTATCTTAAACATCTAGTATCGCTGATTTTAGTTTGCCTTTAAGCTGATCTCAAGATCTTAAAGGAGAACAATTGATGTCTTATCCATTAATTAAAAAAGCTGTAATTGTAGGCGGAACTCATGGAAATGAGATTACAGGAGTATTTTTAGTCAGAAAGTATGAACAATTTCCTGATTTAATTGGGCGTAGCAGCTTTGAAACATCGACTTTACTAGCAAATTCTCAAGCTATTGAAGCAGGGCAGCGGTATATAGATGCTGACCTCAATCGCTGCTTTAAATCTCAAGACTTGCAAAACCCGAAACTGGTTAATTATGAACAACTACTAGCTAAACAAATAGCTATTAAAATTGAGCAGTCAAACATTGATTTAATTATTGATTTGCATAGTACAACATCTCACATGGGCTTGACAGTTATTTTATATAACAATCACCCATACTTGTTAAGTTTAACTGCTTATTTGAGTGCAATTAATCCTTTAGTCAAAGTTTTGCAATACCCAGCTAATCAAGACCATCCTTACCTAAGAAGTCTTTGTGAATTGGGATTGGCTATTGAAGTGGGCCCAGTAGCTCAAGGGACTCTCAATGCGGAATTGTTTTTGCAAACAGAAGCTTTGATTAGTTCAATTCTCGATTTTATCGAACTCTTTAATCAGAAAAAAACACCAACATTCCCGAAAACGTTCACCCGATACCAACAAGTGAAAGCTGTAGATTATCCCAGAAATGAACAAGAGCAAATAAGAGCGATGATTCACCCACAACTACAGTTTAAAGATTATCAACCTCTCAATACTGGTGACCCAATTTTCTTAACTTTTGAGGGCAAAACTATTACTTATGAGGGACAATCAACAGTTTATCCAGTATTCATCAATGAAGCAGCCTATTACGAGAAGGGTATTGCCATGTATCTGACTCAGAAAGAACAAGTTTTTTTAAACGCGGAAAGTTTTACTCTGGTATCTGAGGGGGCGTGAAAAATAAAAATTTTGCGATTTGTACCCTTTAATAATTTAAGCTGCCTCCTGATTTGGAAGCAGCTTTGCTCGATAAGGACAGCCTAAATAGCGATAAAATAATCAACAGCAGCATTATAGATAAGACTGTTAACACCGTTAAGCTTAATTTGGAAGTCACTAGCAGCACTGAAACTGCCATTACCATCCAGATCGAGTTGTAATATACTATTGACAAAGCGCACTGAATTACCTGTACCGAAACTAATGTTGCTAGTTGCAGTATTAGTTAAAGTTGTATCAGCAGTAAGGGAAGCAAGTGAAAGTCCACCAATATTTAACAAGTTTTCTACATTACTTGTAAAATTGAGGCGATCGCCCGCTGGATTCAGCAAGGTATCTACCCCACCAGCGACAACATCGCTACTATTTAAAGCAGTTGCATCCCAAGCAAAAGTATCTGTATCTGCACCACCATCAAGAATATCGTTACCCAAACCGCCAATCAACCAATCATTGCCAGTTTCTGCATACAAGATGTCATTGCCAGCATCGCCACTTAGGGTATCGTCACCAGCATCACTTTTGAGGGTATTATTAGCACTATTGCCAGTTATAACGTTATTACCTGTATTACCTGTTCCGTTAATTGCTGCCGTCCCAGTCAGAGTTAGGTTTTCCACATCAGCCATAGTACCCAAACTATAGGTGACACGAGATTGAACTGTATCTGCTCCTTGAGTGGCAACTTCGGTAATGGTATCTGTTGTGCTATCAACAACATAAACATCATCGCCTAACCCGCCAATTAGAGTATCAACACCCGCGTTGCCAGTGAGGGTATCATTTCCAGCATCGCCTGTGAGAGTATTATTAGTACTATTGCCAGTGAGGACGTTATTACCTGCATTGCCTGTACCGTTAATCGCAGTAGTCCCGGTTAAGGTGATGTTTTCGGTATCGGTAAGATTGGCAAGGCTATATGTGACATTAGATTGAACTGTATCAAGTCCTTGGTTAGCCGCTTCGGTAATGGTATCAGTTGTAGTATCAACAATGTAAGTGTCATCGCCAAACCCACCAATTAGAGTATCAATACCAGTCGCGCCAGTAAGGGTATCGTTTCCAGCATTGCCTGTGAGAGTATTCGACGCACTATTGCCAGTCAGGACATTATTACCTGCATTTCCTGTTGCGTTAGTAGCAGTTGTTCCAGTTAAAGTTAGGTTTTCTAGATTGGTAAGAGTAGCAATGCTAAAGTTAGCACTGGATCTTACTATATCTATGCCTTGATTAGCAGGTTCCGTAATTATATCGGTTGTGCTATCAACAATGTAAGTGTCATCACCTAACCCGCCAATTAAAGTATCAACGCCTGCACCACCATTGATAGTATTGTTAGCACTGTTACCAGTAATAACGTTATTGCCTGCATTACCTGTTCCATTAATAGCCTCTATTCCAGTTAAGGAAAGATTTTCTACATTAGTGAGAGTAGCAATGCTATATGTGACACTGGATTTTACTGTATCTGTTCCTTGACCTGAAATTTCATTAATCGTATCAGTAGTAGTATCGACAGCATAAGTGTCATCACCTAACCCACCAATTAAGGCATCAACGCCTGCACCACCATTGAGGGTATCGTTTCCAGTATTGCCATTTAGGGTATTATTGCTACTATTACCGATGAGAACGTTATTACCTGTATTGCCTGTGCCGTTATTCGCAGTAGTTCCGGTTAAGGTGAGATTTTCGATATTGGTGAGACTAGCAATACTAAAGGTGACACTAGATTGAACCGTATCGGTTCCTTCGTTATTCTGTTCTGTAATCGTATCAGTGGTTGTATCAACAACATAAATATCGTTGCCTAACCCACCAATTAAGGTATCAACACCTGCGCCACCATTAAGATTATCGTTTCCAACATCGCCATTTAGGGTGTTATTGCCACTGTTACCGATGAGAACGTTATTGCCTGTGCTACCTGTAGCGTTAAGTGGGCTATTTCCAGTTAAAGTCAGATTTTCTACATTAGCCATAGTAGCTAAGTTATAGCTGACACTGGATTTGACCGCATCGGTTCCTTCGTTATTCTGTTCTGTAATCGTATCAGTGGTTGTATCAACAACATAAATATCGTTGCCTAACCCACCAATTAAGGTATCAACACCTGTATTGCCATCTAGAGTATTATTGCCAGCGTTTCCTGTCAGGACATTATTACCGGAATTACCTGTACCTGCGATCGCGCTATTTCCGGTTAAGGTAAGATTTTCTATATTGCCCAGATTAGCAATACTAAATGTGACACTAGATTGAACCGTATCGGTTCCTTGAGATGCAATTTCATTAATCGTATCAGTAGTAGTATCGACGATATAAGCGTCATCACCTAACCCACCAATTAAGGTATCAATACCTAAACCACCGTTGAGTTGATCGCTTCCAGAATCACCTGTGAGGGTATTATTGCCACTATTACCGATGAAAACATTATTACCTGAGTTACCTGTAGCCGCGATCGCATCTATCCCTGTTAGAGTCAAGTTTTCAATATTAACAAAGGGTGCAATGCTATACGTAACACTCGATTGAATCGTGTCTATTCCTTGATTGGCTAATTCTGTAATCGTATCGGTGGTTGTATCCACAATATAATTATCATCACCCAACCCACCAATCAACTTATCAACACCACCTCCACCGTCGAGTGTATCGTTTCCTGCCTGACCGCTCAAGGTATTGTTGGCATTATTACCTGTCAGAACGTTATTACCTGCATTTCCAGTCCCGTTTATTGCTGCTGTTCCCGTGAGAGCCAGGTTTTCTAGATTTTCGGGGAGTGTTGTGGTAGTTGAAGCAGAGAGGGTATCGCTGATAGTTGTGGTGACTACTACTGTCGATGCTAAAGTAGCATTTGTGGGATTTGTCAGTGTTAAGGTAAAAACCTCATCTGTCTCATTAACCGCATCGTTGAGGATAGGAATGTTAATGATTTGACTGGTAACACCAGGACTAAAGGTTAAGGTTCCTGTTGTATTAGTATAATCAGATCCAGCTTGGGCAGTTCCATTGGCAGTCGCGTAATTAACAGTAATAATTTGGCTACTGGGGTTAGATAAACTTACCGTGTAACTAACATTTTGGGGAGTTGTCAACCCTTCTAGAATACTTTGATTGGCACTAAGGCTAATCACGGGTTGAGTGTCGTTATCAGTAATAGTAAGTGTGGCGTTCTTTGTTGTACCTAAAGTTGCGCCACCTGTGGGATTACTTAAAGTTAGTTTGATGGTTTCGTTAGCTTCATATACAGTGTCGTTAGCGATGGGAATGTTAACGGTTTTGATCGTTTCTCCATCAGCAAAGTTAACGACAATAGGACTATTATTGTAGTCACTAGGTGATGTGGCAGTGCCATTAATCGGGGTCAAAGTAACGCTAACGGCTCCAACACTTCCATTGGTACGGGTGAGGGCGATCGGAGTAGTTGCAGTTCCGTTTTCATTTATGCTATAGCTGATCGCGCTAAAAGCAATTACACCAGCTTGAGTAGTCCCTACAGTTGTCACAGTATCGGCTTGAGTGGGAGCAATTTCGGTTAGACCCAAATTATCGGTGGCTACGCTATAGAAGCCGTAGGCGTGTCCTGCTTGACCTGTATAAGTTGCTGAAATGCCAGTAATATCGTCTTTCCACAGGGTATATTGACCACCATCAGTGGAGACAAAAATATCGTAAGCAGCAATACCACTGCCCGTGTCACTGCCTGCCCAAGAAACCGTAAAGTTAGGATTACTATTGGCTGATAAAGCATTTACCTTACTGGTAGGCGCGTCCCCATCAAGGGTGTTAAAGACGGGGGTGGTTTGGATGGGTGTTTGGCTGTTAAAGGTAATATTGGCTTGGGCATCAATACGGGCGCTAGTGATGCTGTTAGCTTTGGGTTGAATAGTGTAGCCGACAAAACCCTGTCCGGCATCGTTTTGATCGTTGGGCGGTAAGAAACCCTGAGTGGTGCTATTAGCGGGGTTGCCTGTGGTGGGGTCAATGGCGGTAAATGTCCAAGTTACGACACCTGTAGAAGCGTTTAGCCCAGCGTTGACATCGACAAAAACTCCTTTGGTGGTACGGAGGTCGAGGCGTTGGCTGTAATTTTGTAAGCCTGTGGGAACATCAACTGTGATATCTCCAAAGCCAAAGTCATTGAGCGTAAAGGTGTTGAGGTCGAGGTCGGAGTCGAGTTGTTGAGTGATGCTGACTTGGGCAACTGGTGTAGTTCCTTGGGCAGCATTGTTGCTGAAGCGGATAGTATAAGGAATGATGGCATTAGCACTTAACCAGTGTTGCGTTCCTGTACCGTCGGGGTTGATGAGAGTGTTGGGTGCGGTGACGGTTTCTATCCGTTGTTGGTCGATCGCTCCTTGGATTAAGTCAGTGTTACCATTGCTGATAAAAATATCAAGGATGACATCTTCTAGCACATCGGGGTCAGTAATCCCTGCATTGCGGGCTATTTCTTCGGCGGCGGCGCGTTGTTCTGGAGTAAGGGTGGCTGAGGTGATGATATTGCTGGGGAAGGATAGGTCGGTAAAGGTGGCGGTACTTGTTCCCGCAGCATAGTCAAACAGAGAGGTAGGTTGGGTGATGCGCCAACTGTTGGCATAGTCGCCGTATAGTTGTTGGTTAGAGATAGCACTGCCAATTACTGTCCCGTTACGTAGGGCAAAGTCATCGTTAGTAGAACCGTTATTGTTGCCTAGGAGTCCAATGACTTTACCTTGACGATCATCGGCTAGACCAAGGTTAATATTTAGCCAAGTACCCCGATTACTAACGAGAATGAGGTCATTGTTGGGGGTAATTATACTGTATTGGCTGCCTTGTCGAATAATTAGGTTTTGTCCGACTGCATATAGTCCACCTTCGGGAATGGTGACAGCAGTACCGTTAATTATTACAGGGTTGGTTTGGTTGGCATAAATTGCAATGCGTTGATCGCCACTTTTAATTGCAATGGCAGTATTAGCGGATGCGCTGGTACTTCCGCCCCAAGGTTGTTGGCGGGTTTGGATTTCAAAGTCATCGGTGGTGGATTTAACGAGGGTAAATTCGCCTACGGTTTGGAAATCGTAGCCTAATCCGTCGAGGGTTTGTAGATGCGGATCGTTATAGGTGCCACCTCCGGGGGTTGGTGTGTTGGGAGGGGTGGGGTCTTCGGGTGGTTTTGGTAGTAAGGGGATAAATGGGAATATATTATAGAATGAATGTCCTTTGTTGGGGTCTTGTTTCGCGGGATTTTTTGGATCTGCTGGATGGAAATGCGGTCTTTGCCCTGGTTGATGAGGATCATGATGGATTGGTTTTTTACCTCCTCCTGCTTTTCTAGCAATCTCCTCAGCTATTTTTTCGTTTTTTGATAAAGTATCTTTGTTTCGGTTAAGCTCTTTTGCAGCCTTTGTGATATTCCTGCCAAGTGGTTGGGCTAATTTTAATGCTGCTGATCCAATTCTTACAGCGACAGAAATCCAAAGACCTTCTGGATCAGCAAAAGATACAGGATTATTCTCTACATACCTATAAAAATTCGTATCCTCACCATTCAATCCGATCGGATCAACACTTGTAAACCTCCCTAAACCAGTATCATAAAACCTTGCCCGCATGAAATCGAGTCCATTGCCTTCATCCATCACCCCCCATTGCCCAACATACTCAAAGGGGTTAGCAACACCTTCAACCTTAGTTAAATCTTCGCCAAAAGGTAAATAACTGTAGCGGTTAACATAACTTCCATCACTTGCAGTTAACCCAATCGTTGACCCGATCGCATCGGCATCATAATAATTACTATTGCTACCATTGACCCGACTAACTAACCCAATCCCATGAGTATAGTTAGCAACTAAGGTACTACCGTTATATTCTCCAACAATATCCCCTAAACCAGTCGGATCGAGTAAATATTCTGTACGTTGACCATTTAAAACAGTCGCAACGCGGTTTCCTAAACCATCATATTGATATTCCCAAGTTCCTTGAGGACTAACTACTTTAACTAAGCGATTTTCTACATCATAAGTATAAGTAGAAGTCTGCCCTCCTTCAATTTTCCCAATCAAATTACCATCTTTGTCGTAGGTATAACCCGCATTACCAAAATTAATATATTGATTGAGATCGTTGGTGGTGTAGTCGGTAGTAGCACCACTATCTGTAACCCCAAGGCGATTTCCCGCCGCATCATATTGATAGTTAATTGTGCGATTAGTAGGCGTAACTACAGAAGTTAATTGCCCCGTTGCATCATAACCATATTGAAAAGTTCCTTCCAATGTGGTCATGCTGGTACGCCGACCTAAATTATCGTAGGCATACTCAAACTTGGAGTTAACTGTATTGTCTGCTTTGTAGTTGCTTAAACGAATTAACTGACTTTGTTGGTCATATTCATAAGTTGTATAAGTCCCGTTGCCGTTGGTTTCCTTGGTCAAACGACCTGCATTATCGTAGTCATAGCTGATAATGCTTTGTCCTGTAGCATTAGTTAAAGTTTTTAAACGTCCAACAGTATCATAACCGTAGTTAACTGTATAACCATCTTGAGATACTAGCTTAGTGCGTTGACCATCAGCATTGTAGGTATAGGTTAACGAACGTCCTGTAGGATAGGTAATTTTAGTAAGCTGATTTGCAGTATCATACTGCATCGTAATCATTCCCGTTGCATCGGTGACACTGGTAAGATTTCCCTTGGTGTCATAGCTATAGCTAACGTTAGAACCATCTGTGAATTGTTTTTTAGTTAGCAGTCCACTGGTGCTGTAGGTATATTGAATCGTATTCCCACGACGGTTGACAGCACTGGTAATATTTCCCAACGCATCGACGCTCAATTGTTGGAAACTACCATCTGGGTATGTGATTTTGTTAAGATTGCCTTTGGTGTCGTAGCTATAACTAACACCATTACCTTTAGGGTCTGTAAAACCTGTCAGTTGATTAAAAGTTGCATCGTAGGTAAATGTAACGTCTTGACCGAGTAAATTTGTCTGTGTGGTTAAATTCCCGTTAGCGTCGTAACTGTAGCTAGGCTGACTGCCATTAGGAAGCGTTGCACTGGTTAAATTGCCGTCAGCATCATAACTAAATAGAAGATTTTGGTTATTAACGCCCCGAATTTGTCCACCATTACCTCGGTCATCTAGCAAGATAGTTTGAGACGCACCTGTACTATCGGTAATAGTCACACCGCCCGTATTGTCGTAACTATAGGTCAAAGCTTCGGTTTGTCCGTTGCTAAATTCCTTAGTTAAACGACCTTGGTTATCATATTCAAAAGTACGTTGATAACCTAAATCTGACGTTACCGACAGCAGAGAATATTTTTTTGCAGCTACACTACCCGTATCGTAGGTATAGGTAGTTGTTCCATCGGTTGTAGTTACAGAAAGCAGCCTTTCCCCTGTAGCATCATAACTGTAACTGGTAAATTGTGCTGTAGAGTCGGTAATCTGGCTAATGCGCCCTTGGGCATTGTAAGCGAGGGTTAAACTGTCTCCATTGGTGTGAACCAATTTCGTTAGCAGATTATTAGTATATTGCAGTGTAATCCGATTACCATTTGTCTCTTCAACGTAACTGAGCTTGCCATCAGTCCCAAACAGCGAAACTAAGCCATTGATTTCTTTTAAGCGATATTGTCCACTAACAATAGTTAAAGTTGCGCCTCCATCTTCTAGATAAGTGCCATCAGTTTGCTTTTCAAAAAGGCGCTGTAAATCCCCTACACTACGAATAACAACATCTCCCTGGCTATCCGTTGTAGCGCGTAAATCCCACTGACTAGACCAACCTCGTCCTAATGTTCCTAAGTTATAACGTTCAGCAATAGACTGATGGAAAGTGCGATTAAAGGTTAAAGATAATCCTGGTGCAGCATCTACAACATCCGTTGTGCTGAGTAAATCGACATTGGTGAGAGTGTTAACCGCTTGTTTCCATTCAAAAGCAAATAAGCGAGTTAAATCATTAGTTGGTTGCCCTAATTGACTGAGATAATTGGCATTTTCTGTCATCACAGCTTGAAACTGTGCAGCAGTTGTCCCCACAGCCGCCGTTAAATTACTCCAAATTGCATCCCAACCCGCAGCATCAATAAAACTATAATCAGCGCGAGATTCGGCTTTAATGCTTGCCCAATTAATCACCTCACTGGGATTAACTTGTTCAACGTCAAAGGAAATTAAGCCATTACCGTTGGGAGTATATGCAAAGGAAAATTTACCACTTTCACCAGGCGCTAAAATTCCTGTTGCTCCATTATCACTTGTTCCTACACTTAAATTCAGCAGTTGACGCAGAGTAGCACTAACTGTATTTTCTTCAGGGTATGTTACTTGAGCATTAGTTGGCAATATTCTGAACAAAGGCGCGGTAACATCTGTTTCACCGACATTAGTATAATTGACAGTAACAAACCCTTGTGCTGGATAACTCAACTGCACCTGAACATTGCCAAGCAAACCATCTGTTACTGTCAAAGAATCGTTAGAAACTGAGCTATTTTGTCCATTATTAACTTTGACATCGTAGTTACCAGTGGTTAAACCCTGCAAGTCAAAAGTTGCCCAAGCTTCTGTTTCATTCACCCAATAAACTTTACTAGCGACCTTTTCTGCGCCATTGGGAGCAATTAAGCTAATTTGATCCGTTGGTAAAAAATTCTGCCCTGAAATAACAATTGTTGTTTGACCTTTATTACTTCCTGATGCTCCTTGAGGAAGTCCGGTAATTAACAAACCCGCATCATTATCAATAATAGTAAGACTGGCAGAATTTTGTTGTCCGATGGTTGCCCCTCCGGTTGGAGTTGTCAGAGTCAATTGGAGAGTTTCATCTAGTTCTGGTGTTGTGTCATTAACGATGGGAATATTAACAGTTTTACTGATTTCTCCAGCAGCTAAATTAACAGTAATGGCAGTATTGTTGTAGTCGATTGGAGCTTTGGCAGTTCCATCGTTTAAGTTGATTTTGGCGCTAATTGCTCCATCATTTCCCTCAGTGCGAGTAACAGTTACAGCAGCAATAGGTGTACCATCTTCATTGACACTAAATTGAGGGGCACTAAAGCTTAAACTACCTGGAAATAGTGTAATGTCATCATTAACAATTGTTCCTGTAACTGCGCTAGTCGTAGCTATGGTATAACCCGTACCAGCAGCAAGAGTTAAAGCAACGGTTTCGTTGGATTCAACTGTAGTATCAGTAGTGGGATTTATCGTAACACTGGCTGTACTAGAACCAGCAGCAAAAGTAACAGTTCCGGTAGTAGCTGTAAAACTGGCTGCACCAGCTTGAGTGTAGTCACTATTGAAGGTAGCTGTACCCCCAACTGTATAGCTAACAGTTAAAGCACTGGCAGTAGCACCAGTACGAGTGAAGGTATAAACTAGGTTTGTTGTACCGTCTTCATTGACACTAGCTGGAGCTACGGCGAGGGTAATTTTTGGATCATCATTAGTAATCGTTCCTGTAACGGCGGTGCTTGTCCCCACAGCATAACCTGTACCAGCAGCTAGAGTTAATGCAACGGTTTCATTAGTTTCGATGGTAGTATCAGCTTTGGGGTCAATGGTTAAAGTGGCGGTACTGACACCTGCTGCAAAGGTAATTGTTCCTGTGGTAGCTGTGAAACTAGGAGCACCAATTTGAGTGTAATCAGTATTAAAGGTAGCAGTTCCCCCAACTGTATAGCTAACAGTTAAAGCATTGCTAGTAGCACCGCTACGAGTGAAGGTGTAAACAAGGTTGGCAGTTCCATCTTCGTTAACACTCGCAGGCGCAATAGCTAATGTGACAACGTTTGTAGAATCAGTTCCACTAATACCTTGTAGAGTTAGATGAGCAAAGAAAATATGATCGTCATTTGAGGGGTTAACCGTGTTGAGTGTAAGACTGGTATCCCCATTGTTGATAAAAGGTAACAGATTGTAAAGTTCATCATCTGTTGTTACATCTGTACTAGATGGAGATGGGTTGTTGGGACTATCACCCAAACCACCGATGGTAAAGAGTTTTCCGTTGGCTGCTTGACCATCATCATAATTGCCCGCTACAGAAGTTAATAGCTGACCGTTAACTTTAACTTGAGATGTCTGAGTAATGCTAAAATCATTGTAACTGAATCCAATACCTAAGCCCAAGGTAGCTGCAAGAGTTGAGTTAGTATTAACAGGGGAAGAAAAGTTGATCGTTGAAGTTCCACCCGTAGGACTCAAGCCACCAAAGTATAAAATAACGCTTTGATCCACAGTCTGATTGGGATCGTCAAAAACGACGGCAAGAGCTAATCCTTCGTAAGATAAAGATTGAAAGCCTTCGTCAACTGAAATATTGAGTGTCCCAGCAGCAGCAGCATCAATGGTAGATTTAACCAGAGAAGTGACATCACTGAGATAGCTGTAGAAGTCACCACCAGCCCAAGGAGTTGATTCAATTCGATCCCAAGTAATAGTTGTACCGTTGACAGAAGCACTTGTTCCAACACCACTGCTACTTACACCATCGCCAATCAAGTAAGCTTTGCGAACTGTTGCACCTGGATTTTTCAAAACTTGAACAACTCCAGATGAACTATCGGTTCCACTGCCATCTACAGATAAATAAATTTTGCCTGTCTCATTTAGTAAAGCATTTAAGCCAGTAGATGCTATTGGAGTAACGGCATTTTCTACAGCGATCGCATCCCCATTCACCTTAATTATTCCTGAATCATCCTCAGCCTTTAATTCCTGCAAGGTTGCAGCATCCAAACTTTGACCTTGTATTAATGCTGCAAAAATTGCCCCCTCATCTCCAGCACTATCCGTCTGATTGACAACAGCATCAACAAAATGTCCAATTTCTTCTAACAAAACAGCACTAATCGCTGTTGGTGTTGCATTTGCAACAAAGCTATCTGACAGATAAATCTTATTAGTGCTAATGCCATAAGCACCGTTAGCACTCCCCAGAATACTACTATCAATAATTTCAATTTGGGGAAATTGGCTAAAATCATTACTTAGCCATTGAGAACGCAGACTTCCAGCAGCCCTACGGTTGTATTCTTTCCCAAAAGCGGTATTGAATATATCCCAGAAGTTTTCTAAACTGGCAAATGCGCTGAGTTTGTTATAGGTCTGGGTAAGGATATCTGTGGGTAAAGTATTCATAGACTTGATTAAGTAGATAAATTGTTGATTGAACAGATACAAACTGAAACTGAGAAATAAATTTCAGTAGGTTTGGCGGATAGGATACTAGGTTTGCGATCGCACTCTCGTTAATTTTCAACCAGTGCGATTGTTCAAGTTCCCCCAAATTGGGTTCTGTATTGTTATCAGGACAAACTCAAAAATTTTGCAATATCCTTAACAAAACTTTACACACAGTTAAAAATTACACTTAATCGTCAGAGTATAAAACTTGTATGTATAAGATCGTGTAAACGTATAGCTTGCTAAAAATCAAGTCTCACAATGAAGGGGTAAACTATAAAAATAGCTAACAGTAATGCTTGTAATAGTCAAAAACCATGAAAGTATTAGTCTTTTTCTTGTGAAGATGAGCAACAAGAAAGGAAATAGCGTTTTTTCGAGAGAAATATCAGAATCATAATGGTGTTGGCATAAGTCATTTTTTGGTGAATTTGTGGCATTTTTAGACTTTGGCATATTGTCCTGGGGATAGAAATATTATTTTTCAGCGACTTTGCCTCTTTTTTATTCGATGGCAAATTTTATTAACTTATCGGTAGGTAATATATAAAATTATCTTGATCGTTACAATTGTTAACAACCAGCCAGAAGTAGGGGCGATCGCCTTTACTCCTATTTCTTTTCGTTTCTAAAAAAATAAACCCAAAAAACAGCCGAAGGTAATAACCAAGGAATTAGAATTGCTGCTGAGATATAAACTTGCAAGCTAATTATGCCATAACCAACAGTGGCGATCGCTAACCCAAATACCCACTGTTTGCGCTCTTTGTTTCGGTGATAAATTAACACTGTCACCTTACCTAATAATGCCGCTAATCCCACCATCCATAAATCAGGAATATGTCTAACTAAGTGCTGATTTAAGAAATGATGGATTGAATAACCATGAACTTCTGCCCCAGTCAATACTTGGGAATTAGGAGGAGTATTTTCTAAAAGTTGAACTTCTACCTCAGTTAATACTTCCGAATTAGGAGGAGTATTTTTCAAACGCTCTCGCCAATAATTAATAGCCATTGGTACAGGAAAATTATCCTCATCATACTTGGTTACACCCGCATATTGATATCCTGCTGGGGCAATAAGGACAACTCTTTGCTCAAGTTTTAATCGTTGAATATCTGAGGAAGAAAGTTTTAAAAACTTCCATGCTGGTATAAATTTATAAACTTGATTAATCGGAATAGAAAAGTCTGTTAATGGCTGTAGCCAAGTTTGATTAAAATTATGAGAAAATTCAGTAATTGGAGCAAGATGACTTGATTCGCCGCTCAAAAGCTTGATGATATTATTCGGTTGATTCGACTGATGAATATATTTAATGATTTGTGTATTTAAATTTTGCTTGTTAGCTAAATTAGGTTGAGGTAAACTAGAAGTAGTTGGCTGTTGATTTAATCCATACGCTACGCTGAGGAGATAACTAAAAGGACATTTTACCAAACAATAATTAGCGGATACGGGTTGTTCTAAATACCAATCAAAAGAGCTAATATCGCCTTGTAAACTCCAATTTAAGTCAGCAATATTAGTTTCTTCCCCAACTCCTATTTGTTTTCCTCCTAACTCTTGCGATGCAAAAACAAAATAGATATTTTTATTTACGCCATCTCTAATTGCTTTTCCAAGCTGGAAATCGTGATCTTTTTGTTGATAGTCGAGAAGATAATCTATCCCAACTACTTTGGCATTTATTATTGATTTGTTCACTAACTGAGTCAGATAGCTCCTATCAATTGGATTGAAAGATTTTGGAGAAAAGCTCCGCAAAGATTCTTCATCAATTCCTACTAATAAAACAGGTGGTGATGTGGCAACTGGTATTTGATGTGTCACATCGCGGTAGATAGCTTGTAGCCAAATACGTGAATCTAACAAAAGATGTTGTAACTGGGGTATTAGGCTAAGTAATAAAAAAGAGGAAAGTGCGATCGCCTCATATTTAGTAGGCAACAATTTTCGGATAGTTTCCTTCATCCCTCTAGGTTGAATTTGAAATAAAACAGCTTGGGGATGATAAAATAATGAAGGAACTAAATAAGCAGAGGGATAATTATTTTGCTCTTTCAAAGTATAAATTGCAGCGATTAATGATTCATGGATATCCTTATAAGTCGCTAAGTTTTCTAAGAATTTAACTAAAAATGATTGAGCAACTTGATTATGAATTGGCTCTCGCATAATTGCTACTTGACTTAACCCCAAATTGATTAAAGATGTAGCAATACTAATTCCACTGCAAGAATTAAACAAAGCAAATTGTAATCCCCGTTGTTTAGCAATCAGAATTTCTGGCTCAATTTCACTAATGGACAGAGAAACCCCAGGTGCGATCGCGATCTCTCCCCCTGTCAATTCTGTCTCATTACTATGCCCAGCAAAAAATAATACATCCCAGCCTTGCTCAGAGGCTATTTTATTTTTTATTTTCTGACGCAATTCAGTAGAAGTTTCACCTGGTTGCCAACCTTCAAACTCGATAGTTGCAATGCGAGATAGTAATTTTTTTAAAGCTGCTTTCTCTTTCTTAAAGTCTAAATCTGTTTCATCTCCCAAAATCACTAAAATTCGCGGACGGCGACGTAATGGTGGTACAACTTCATGTCTAATATTAACGGGAGTGCGTACAATCCGAATAGCAGAAGATAACCCCAACCTATCACCAATTTTCCAGTTTTCCCAAGGTAAACGTTCTAACTCAGGCGTGTTACAAGTGAGAAATATATCAATATACTTTGGTTGTGAAGGTGTTGATATTTGTTGAAAAGCCGCCGCCGCACTAACTATTTCATCATTAATTTCATTAAGTTCTGCACTTCGCAACCAGTAACGAAACTCATACAAAAAAGCTGCTTCCGCGTGTACCAATTTAGCGTGCCAATCTATGGGTAAAGAAGCGATCGCACCAGAATTTTCTACTCGACCTCGTAGTTGCGTGCGATAATAACTCAGATAAGCGCGTTGCCAATCTTGGTATAACGTAGTTAAAGATTCTGGGTAGTTAAGCGTTGCAGTTAATTGCTGATTTTTACCCCAAGAAAGTTTAAAGACACAAGTTTGGTTAACTCGTATGATTTCTAGACGTAGTGATGTATTTGTCATAAATTAGGAGTCAGGAGTCAGGAGTCAGAAGTTAGTAAGAAGCTAAAAGCAATTTTGTTAACGCCTATACAGAAACCAGAAGTCAGGAACCAGGACGAAAAGCAAAAGGTGGTAATGTCAGTGATGCACCATTAGTGAGGGTGATAGCAACAGTAAATGTTTCATCCCACCCACCAACAACACAAGCGTAAATATATGTATCGCCACTATTTCTATCTAATACCCGTTGTACTAATACCCCAGTATCATCACTAATAATCATTGATGTACCGTCAGGTAAATTGTAACTAGGGGTAGAACCTAATACTAATAACAAACTCCACTCACGGATATTTTCCACAGATAGTAATGACCAAGTAACAGCATACAATCTTACTTGTGCTTGAGCTATTTGAAAATCTTGATAAGCTGCTCTGGCGGATGGTGGAATTGGTTGTCCTGTGCGCTGTAATTGAGTAGTAATAGCCTGTAATTCTTCAGTAGGCGATCGCAATAATGGTACAGCTTGCGGTGCTAAAGCTGGTAGCAATACCCAAGAAAGCCTCTGGGCAAAATTATCCATTTCATCTCTTAACCATAGGCTGACATTTACGATTGAATCTCTCACTACTTGCAAACTATCTGCGCTGAGTTGTTTTTGCTCTGGAGGATTATACAACCAATTAATTAAATTGGGAGTATTCAGGAATACTTCCCCTTGTTCCCAAGTCAAGATTTCCCACAATTCTTTATTGATAGAATTAGGAGAAGATAGTAAGGATTTAATTTCATGTATGCTCTGAACTTGAGAGGCCGTTAAATTAGTAACTGGCGGTAAAGTAATAGCATCAGGTGACAAACAACGTAAGTACAAAAGCAAGTCATCTATATTATTTTCAAACCAATCTAAAGGTAAGTTGTAAGTCCAGTCGGGATCGGGCATTAAATTAGTTGAACGTCGTTTTTCTAACAATTGGTCGTAACGTAGAAAATTGTGAATTGTTGCTTGTTCGATTTCTTCAATAACTTCTACAACTACATAAAAATGAGCCGTAAATTGTGGTAAATCAATCACCGCTCTGGGAACTACAACAACTTCATCACTGGCAGTACCTACGGCAATTAAACAAACTTTAAATTTCCCAACTTCTAAGTTACAAATTGCTTCAATAATATTGGCATATTGCGGTTGATGTGCTATGCTGTTTTGCAAATTAAGAGTAAGGTCATCAGCGCGATCGCGCATCCACTCCTGAAACGCCAACATTCCTAAAGCATTAAGATAAGCTTGCCATTGTTTATTTTCAGATTTAATCTGGCTACTGAATTGCAAGGCTGTGTTAATTTGACTAGGATTGAGTTGAATAGTATCTGTTGACAAGGTTTCACAGTCAAACAGAGTATCTATATAATTAGTAATTTGCTGAGTCATGATGGTTACTTTGTAGTTAATTGGGCAAGGTAAAGGCAGAGTCTTTGAGAGAATAAACTTTGAGCGCAGGGATATTTAGCAGTGCTGCTTTCTGATGAAGCACTTATAATCATTTCGGTAATTTTTTCATCCAAGGCTGACTCTACTTGTTGTGACAAAGTAGAAAGGCGTTCCGGTGCAGCATAAGTTATAGCTTGTGGCAAGATATTATCGAGGAGTAATTTGAGCATTCTTTGTCTAACATCAGCGCGAAATTCCTTGAGTTTTAGCAAACGAGTTACTTGATATTGAGCTTGCAAATTTATCAAGGGTGCAATATTTCCCATCGACTCACCTTGACAGTGAAACAAATGCAAAGCGGTTGTGAATTGTGAGACACTAGCAGAATTTCTGCGCTGTAAATTATTAATCCGCTCAAGTGTTACTTGTTGGAGGGCAGAATCCAGAGAATTAATGAATTGCTGACGATATAATTGTAGGAACTCTGATTGCAACTGGTCATCATCTAAAGTATTATTTAAGTTAGGGTCTACTTGACTATCAACTACTAAAGCAACATCTGGATCGTCTAAAGATAAAGTTGGTAATGTCTTGCGCCGTACTAAAATCCGATATTGCCGCAATTTAAGAGCTAAGTTTTGTAGCTGTTTTATAGTATTTTGTGGCGCCAAATTTAATGGTTGACCAATTTGATCCAGTTGTTCATCAGTTGGGGGTGAACATTTTCCCTTAATTCCGGCTTGGCGTTCAATTAAACGTTGACGACGATAAACTTTGTGGTAATTGGATAATAAATTGACAGCTTGTTGAGCTTCATGAACTGTGGATTGATAAAACTCTGAGAAAATGCGTTGTAGTTGTTTGGGTGTAGTATCGTTAAGAATTGCCCAATCACTGATTAAATAAACCCCGTGTTCTAATAAAAAGCCGTTGAGTTCTCGATGGTGTAAAACTAATCTGTTTGTCCAAGTAGATAAATTACTTTTATCTGGGTTAAAAGTTTGTAAGATTTCACTGGCTAAGGTGGTATAGGAATTAGGGTTAGGTTGGCGGTTGAGGATAACATCGTTCAGGACGAAGGGAAATAAATCGTAACGGTTGAAACCGTGATTTATACCGAATTTATGTTCGAGTTGAATGCAAGTTGATTCAATTTGACTGGAGATAAAGCAGCGCAAACACAATTCGGCTAAGTTGCTGGTGGAGTTTAAGTTATTAGGGGACTCGCCACGAAAGTATTTGCACAGTTGGCGTTGAATGTGTGCATCTCGATCGTTTGATGTTTGCTGGTTATCTAAAAATAAAGAAGTGAAAAATGCTTTCGCACTTGGTATTTCTTGGCTTTTAGGCTTTCCTTTTGCATCTATGCTGATTAGTCTCCAGTATTTCATAAGTATTTCTGCACTTAAGTTGGCATGGTTGAATTTTAGGTATAACTTTTCTTCTACCATTACTTAGTTCTCGCGCCGTGTTACCTATGCAACAAGTTTTATTCTTTCAACTTCCCGCAGGCTAAAGCCCAAGTCATTACCCATATCTCCTAAAACTCTCACTGCGCTGTTATCCCGCCAGGGACTCAAGTCCCTGGCTAATAACGTAAGTCGGTTTAAACCGACTAAATTAATGATTGTTCTAGTCCGTTTTAACGGACTTTAGCTATTAGCCTGCGGTTTAAACCGCAGGCGGGTTAGTGGGTAAGCGAAAAATGTGGGTCAATTGCATAGGTAGAACATAGCCAGAAATATAAGATAACAGCCAGACTAAAGATTACAAAGTTTAATCGGGCTACTCGTCCACATTATGCAAAAGGCGGTCTGATATCGTGTTTGATCGCATCTATATCCTAAACAGTAGAATTAATTTTAAGGTAATGCACAAACCCAAGACTTTCGCTGCAATTGCTTTCGTGGCGCTATTTACAACAATTTTTACCTCTTCGGAGGTAAGTTTTCTCAATATAAAAGCCACACCGCTTGCACAGGCTCAAACTACAGATGCTCGAAAAGCCGAAGCAGACAGACTGTTACAGCAAGGTAATGATCAGTATCAGACTAGCCAAATTACGGCAGCGTTACAGTCTTGGGAGCAAGCACTCAAAATCTACCGAGAAATTGGCGATGGCAAGGGCGTTGGCAATTCTTTGGGGAATCTAGGAAGTGTTTACTATTCCCTGGGACAATACCAAAAAGCGATTGAGTTTTATCAGCAGTCTTTAGCGATTAAACGGGAAATAGGCGATCGCGCGGGCGAAGGCATTTCTTTGAACAATCTAGGCGTGATTTTCCTCAAAGAAGGCAATCTCCCTGCCGCAGAGAAAGCCCTACTTGATGGAATTAAGGTTTGGGAAACTATCCGAGATGACTCAGGAGACAATGCTAATAAAATCTCAATTTTTGAAATTCAATCTAAGACATATAACTTATTACAACAAGCCCTAATTGCCCAAAATAAAATTACTGAAGCTTTAGAAATTTCTGAAAGAGGTCGCGCCCGTGCTTTAGTAGATTTATTATCAAGGCGATTTGCTCCTAACACAACACAAATAGCCACCCTAACTCCACCCAATCTCGAACAAATTAAACAAATTGCTAAAAATCAAAATGCTACCTTAGTGCAATATTCCCTTATTTACGATGACTTTGAAAGTGCCAATAAATCAGTAGCCAAGCAATCAAAACTATACATTTGGGTAATTAAACCGAGTGGAGAAGTAACTTTTCATAACGTTGATTTAAAAACTGCATTATCGCCAGAAAATCTCACCCTTGCCGACTTAGTTACTAGCAGTCGTGATTCTATCGGTGTGAGAGGGCGTGGCATTTTTAATATAGTAGCTACCAATCCTGTTGATGAAACAGAACGTTTAAAACAACTCTATAACATTCTCATTAAACCTATTGCCAATCAATTACCAACTGACGTAAACGCTCATGTAATCTTCATGCCTCAAGGTGAGTTATTCTTAGTTCCTTTTCCCGCATTACAAGATGACAGTGGCAAATACTTAATTGAAAAACATACTATTTTAACCGCACCAGCTATTCAAGTATTGCAACTCACCCAGCAGCAAAAGAAACGTATAGAGATGTTGAATCCAATATCTAGACAAAATGCCCTTGTTGTCGGTAATCCCACAATGCCATATATAGGGGAAATTGGAGAAACACCAAAACAGTTAGACAAATTACCAGGTGCAGAGGCAGAAGCAAAGGCGATCGCACATGAGTTAAATACTAAAGCTATTATCGGAAACCTTGCTACTAAAACATCAATTGTTCAAAAAATGCCCACAGCTAGGATAATTCACTTAGCTACACACGGCTTATTAGATGATTTTAAAGGATTGGGAGTACCAGGTGCGATCGCTTTAGCGCCATCCGAAGATGATAATGGACTGCTTACAGCTAGTGAAATCCTAGACATGAAACTCAACGCGGACTTAGTAGTTTTAAGTGCTTGCGATACCGGAGTTGGGAAAATCACAGGCGATGGCGTGATTGGGTTATCTCGTAGCTTAATTAGTGCGGGTGTACCCAGCGTGATTGTATCCCTCTGGTCAGTCCCAGATGCGCCTACAAGATACTTAATGACACAATTTTATCAAAATCTTCAAAAGAACCCCAATAAAGCCCAAGCATTGCGGATAGCAATGCTTTCTACAATGAAAAAACATCCTGAACCTAGAAAATGGGCAGCTTTTACCTTGATTGGGGAAGCAAATTAATTATCGAAATTGTTTCAGTTACTTACGCACAGATGTGATGAGATAAGATTTCTCGATTTGCTAGTGCATAGGTTCAATGCTGTCAGAAATATAAAACTATAGCGCTAGGTCTAGCATTACCAGATTCTCTTGTAATCATCCGAATTACATAGTTTCTTGGTAAGGTCTACCAAGAGCAAGTTTCTATATCTACAACAGCACATGATTAAACGTATTCTTTCCGGTCTTGCTTTAACAAGTTGCTTGTACCTAGCAGCAGACGCTTCCTTGCAATTTCCCACAGCTGCCAACGCAACTACATCTGGGAAAAGCGCGATCGCACAGTCCCCAGCCAACGATCAACTGTTTTACACTTACTTTGGTAAACGTATACCTTTAAATCTGCGACAAGATACTTTTGTTGTTCAAAAAACACAACAAACCACCAGAGGTGGTACTAGAGGAGGTACCAGAGGTGGGATAACCAGTGATGATGGAGAATCAGCAACAAGCGATCGCCCTTTCTTTGAGGAAGTACAACAAGTTTTGCAAAAAAGGACTCGCGGTGAAAACGATAATTTCGCTGAATTAGCTCAAGTTAAGCCTTTAGGTGAAAACTATGCTGTAGTAACTTTATCTAATGCGAATCCAGATATTAAGGCTAGAGCAGAGCAAAAAATTGCACTTTCTCCTGCTGTTGCTGCTACACTGCCAGCATTAAGCCGTCAGGGTCGCAAAGAAATTATTGCCTTACCTAATGAAATTATAGTGAGTTTTCAGGGCAATTTATCGGAAAATCAAATACAAGATCTCCTCAAACAACGGAATTTAGAAATTGTTCGCAAAATCCCCTTTACCAAATCTCGCTATGTTGTCCGCGCTTTATCTGCGTCAGGGACAGAAGTATTAAATACGGCTAATCAATTAATTCAAGTTACAGGTGTAAAATCGGCTACACCTAATTTTATTCAATCCCTTCCTGAGCGGGTCACAACATCAGGAAAGATGACTGCTAATAGTTCCCCCAAGCCTGACGAATTTAATCAGATTGTTAATAATATCGCCAAGCTACCGTCACCGAGTTCTAGCACTTTTAAAACAGCTTTATTACCGTTACAATGGCATCTCAATAGTAGTGCTTTATCCGAGTATTTGAATAAGGATGTTAAGAAAACAACTTGTTTACCAAATGAGGTAGATGCTAATTGTAACTCCTCTGCACGTACAGATATTCGTGCTTTAGAAGCTTGGCAACAAAGTCAGGGGGGACGTGGGGTAGTTGTTGCTGTAATTGATAGTACAATTCAGTGGGATCATCCTGACTTAAAAGATCATCTTTACACTGCTAAAAATCTTGCGGATCAATGTCCAGGGGAAGTTCACGGCTGGGATTTCGCGTTAATGTCTACAAAAACTTCTAATGACGAAGGTGATTGCCCAGGAGATCCAAATACTCGACTAAACACCAGAGAAATTAAGGTGTTAGCACCGATGTTTCGAGATACTTTCAATTTAGCAGATGGGGAGTTAATTAAAAAGTATAAATCGGAGACAGATAAGGTCAAGTATTATGGCTGTACTTCTAGTTGTACACAAGCAGAAATAGCTCAGGGAGTACGGGAATTAATTCGCGATCGCATTACTGGTAAGTTTCATGGCACTTGGGTTTCTGGAGTAATTGCTGCTCGTTCATCTAATGGTAACGGTTTGCTCGGTGTTGCTCCTAATGCGAAAATTTTACCTGTAAGAACTACAGGAATTAATAACGAATTTACTGCTGAATCTATTGTGGCTTCCATTGGTTACGCGGTAGCACGAGGTGCGGATGTAATTAACATGAGTTTCGGCGGTTCTATGCCAGTTCAAGAAGTAGCAGATCTCATTTCTGAAGTGTTAGCTGATAATCCGCAATTAGTGATAGTGGCGGCTGCTGGTAACAGTGGTGATACTTCCTCCTGGGATGTGAATTTTCCGGCTGCTATGCCAGGAGTGGTTGCAGTTGGAGCAACAAATTTAGCGGGTCAGCGTACTGCTTATAGTAGCTTTGGTGAAACTTTAGGTGTAGTAGCTCCAGGTGGAGATTTAGGTTCTCCAGCTAAGATTGGTGGAATTTTAACTACAGGTGGAACTTGGTTACAGCAATTTTGGCAAGGAGCAATACCGAAAGCAAGTTGGGCAAGTACCTTAGATAAAAAAGGTGCGTATATGTGGGTGCAGGGTACTTCTTTTTCTGCTCCGGTTGTATCAGGCGTGTTTGCTTTGATGAAAGGAGAAGATCCACAGCGCCGTTTAAGCCGCGAACAGTTGATTGATATTCTCAAGAAAACGGCTAGTTATCAAGGGTTAGTTGTATCAAATAGCGATCGCGATTTATATCAAGGGTTGCGCGACCAAAATCTTTTTACTACTAATCTCTCAGCAGAAAAACTATTTTTTGGTAATGGTTTGGTAAATGCAGAGGCGGCTGTACAAGCTGTTAAGCAAGTCGCATCGCGTTAACCTAACCATGGCAATATAGTGATTTATACATCCATCATTGGGCAGATTGTTTTGATAAATTTTGGCTCTGTTACCAACTTTGATGGGCGAATTATTCTGAGTCCCGACTCTTTAGCACCATGCGTTCCCCAAAAATCGGTTTAACGGCGTTCATGACGCTGCTGGTTAGTATTTCAGCACCTTTTGCGATCGTTCCAGTACCTTTTGGGATTTCAGAAGCGATCGCCTTTGAGCCGCCGCTGCCGCCGCCACCGTCGCCGTATCTTCCTTGTCCCATCCCACGTCCATTTCCTGTTTTCCTTAAATTGGAATTACCGACTGACAATCAGCAGCAATTGAATCAAAATCCTGCGGCTAACTTGGCGGCATCAGGTCGTTTTATTGATTACATCGCCGAGGAAGTTCAACTTAAAGGACATTCAGCCAGTGTCAGCAGCGCTAGTTATAGTCCAGATGGAAAGCTGATTGTTACGGCTGGGACAGACGGCACGGCGCGGGTGTGGGATACTTCTGGGAAGCAGTTAGTAGAACTAAAGGGACATACGGCGAGTGTTAGGAGTGCGAGTTTTAGTCCCGATGGTACGTTGATTGTTACTGCATCCTTTGATGGTACTGCCCGTGTGTGGGATTTGTCAGGAAATCAGTTAGTGGAATTAAAGGGACATCGGGGTAATGTTTATAGTGCCAGTTTTAGTCCTGATGGAAAGAGAATTGTCACTGCTGGCGCTGACAAAACTGTGCGCCTCTGGGATACTTCAGGTAAGCAACTTTTAGAAATCAAGGGACATTCTGGCAGTGTCAACAGTGCCAGTTTTAGTCCTGATGCTACGTTGATTGTTACTGCATCTGCTGACTCTACTGCGCGAGTGTGGGATTTGTCGGGTAAGCAGTTAGCCCAACTCAACGGGCATACCGATACGGTCTGGAGTGCGAGTTTTAGTCCTGATGGTAAGCGGATTGTGACGGCATCGGATGATAAAACTGCTCGTGTCTGGGAGACTTCAGGTAAGCAGATTCTAGAATTATCAGGGCATCAATACAGCGTTGTGGATGCCAAGTTTAGTTTTAATGGACAATATATAGTTACTGCTTCAGTAGATAAGACCGCTGTGGTGTGGAATAGTTCGGGCAAGGAGATCAAAAAATTGCAAGGGCATTCTTACGGTATTAACAGCGTTAATTTTAGTCTTGATAGTCGTTACATTTTAACGGCATCATCTGACAACACAGCGGGAATTTGGAATTTGTCCCATACATTGCTAAAAGAACTCAATGGGCATACTGATACTGTTCGGAGTGCCAGTTTTAGCTTAGATGGGCAGCGAATCGTCACTACCTCTGATAATGAGACTGCTAAGGTGTGGGATCTCAACGGTCAGCTTCTTGCCACTCTAGAACATCAGGGTTATGTCAACCGTGCTAGTTTTAGTCCAGACTCTAAACGCATTGTTACTGTATCTTACTATACCGCCCAAGTGTGGGATCTCAACGGTAAGCTGATTGCCACTCTACAACATCAAGGCGAGGTCACAAGTGTCAGTGTTAGCCTGGACTCTAAGCGCATTGTTACCGCATCAATTACCGCATCAAATGACAATACTGCTCAAGTGTGGGATCTCAACGGTAAGCTGATTGCCACTCTACAACATCAGAGCTTGGTCAAAAGTGCCAGTTTTAGTCCAGACTCTAAACGCATTGTCACCGCATCAAATGACCAGACCGCTAAGGTGTGGGATCTCAACGGTCAGCTTCTTGCTACTCTACAACATCCCGGTCAACTGATTCCCACTCTATCAAATCAGGAGAAGGTCAACCGTGCCAGTTTTAGCCCAAACGGACAGCGCATCGTCACTTTAGGGGGTGATACCACCAAGGTGTGGGATCTCAACGGTGAGCTTCTTGCCACTCTACAACATCAGAGCTTGGTCAATAGTGCCAGTTTTAGTCCAGACTCTAAACGCATTGTCACCGCATCTAATGACGGTCTTCTCAGAATATGGAATGTGAGCGAGCCACAGTTTTTAGCACAATTAGGTCAACGCAATTTCTTGCCTGAAAAAGTAGAGCAACGGTTAGACTCGGACAATCTAATTATAATTGATTTGAGCAGCGGCAGTTTTAGCCCAGACTCTAAAAGCATTGTCATTGCATATGATGACGATACCGCCAAGGTGTGGGATCTCAACGGTAAGCTTCTTGCCACTCTTCAACATCAAGGCAGTGTCGAAAGTGCTAGTTTTAGCCCAGATGGACAGCGCATTGTCACCGCATCATGGGATAAAACCGCCAAGGTGTGGGATAGTTCTGGTCAACTGATTGTCACTCTTCAACATGATTCCTGGGTGGAACGTGCGAGTTTTAGCCCAGATGGACAGCGCATTGTTACCGCATCAAATGACAATACAGCTAAGGTGTGGGATCTCAACGGTAAGCTTCTTGCTACTCTACAATATCAGAGTCATATTGGCAGTGACAGTGTCAGTTTTAGCCCAGATGGACAGCGCATTGTCACCGCATCTACTGACAATACCGCCAAGGTGTGGGATCTCAACGGTAAGCTTCTTGCTACTCTACAACATCAAGGCAGTGTCGAAAGTGCTAGTTTTAGCCCAAACGGACAGCGCATCGTCACCGCATCGTATAACGATACTGCAAAGGTGTGGGATAGTGCCAAGGTGTGGGATCTCAACGGTAAGCTTCTTGCTACTCTACAAGATGAATACGGTGCCGACAATGCCAGTTTTAGCCCAGATGGACAGCGCATTGTCACCGCACCCGCATCGGATTTGGGCGGTAGAGCTAAGGTGTGGGATCTCAACGGTAAGCTTCTTGCCACTCTTCATTATGGAAGCAGTGCCAGTTTTAGCCCAGATGGACAGCGCATTGTCACCGCATCGTATGGCGATACCGCCGAGGTGTGGGATCTCAACGGTCAGCTTCTTACCACTCTTCAACATTATGGAAAAGTCCGGAGTGCTAGTTTCAGCCCAGATGGACAACTCATTGTCACCGCATCAGATGATGGTACAGTTAAGGCGTGGGATACTTCTGGTCAACTTCTTGCCACTCTTCAACATCAGAGCTTGGTAAAAAGTGCCAGTTTTAGCCCAGATGGACAGCGCATTGTCACAGCATCTACTGACGGTAAAGCTAAGGTGTGGGATACTTCTGGTCAGCTTCTTGCCACTCTTCAACATCAGAGCTTGGTAAAAAGTGCCAGTTTCAGCCCAGATGGACAGCGCATTGTTACCGCATCTGAGGACAATACAGCTAAGGTGTGGGATACTTCTGGTCAGCTTCTTGCCACTCTTCAACATCAGAGCTTGGTAAAAAGTGCCAGTTTTAGTCCAGACTCTAAACGCATTGTCACCGCATCTGAGGACAATACAGCTAAGGTGTGGGATACTTCTGGTCAGCTTCTTGCCACTCTTCAACATCGAGGCAGTCTCAACAGTGCTAGTTTTAGCCTGGATTCTAAGCGCATTGTTACCGCATCTGAGGACAATACAGCTAAGGTGTGGGATACTTCTGGTCAGCTTCTTGCCACTCTTCAACATCAGAACTGGGTAAAAAGTGCCAGTTTTAGCCCAGATGGACAACGCATTGTTACCGCATTATGGGGTATCACTACGGCATCTGAGGATAATACAGCTAAGGTGTGGGATACTTCTGGTCAGCTTCTTGCCACTCTTCAACATCAAGGCAGTGTCGAAAGTGCCAGTTTTAGCCCAGATGGACAACTCATCGTCACGACATCATTTGACGATACAGCTAAGGTGTGGGGTACTTCCGGTAAACTTCTTGCCACTCTTCAACATCGAGGCAGTCTCAACAGTGCTAGTTTTAGCCTGGATTCTAAGCGCATTGTTACCGCATCTGAGGACAATACAGCTAAGGTGTGGGATACTTCTGGTCAGCTACTCGTCGTTCTCAGCGGACATCAGAAGGTTCTCAACAGTGCCAGTTTCAGCCCAGATGGACAACTCATTGTCACCGCATCAGATGATGGTACTGCCAAAGTGTGGAATTTGTCTGGCAAAGTATTAGCTGAATTACTGGTTAATAATGTTGCCATTGCTGATTCTCCCAAAACCGAGGCAGATAAACTACGAGATTTAGAATTTTCTGCACCCAATTTTCAGGCAGCATTAATACCTTGGAATCGGGCATTAGAAATTTATCGCCAACTGAAAGACCGCGAAAATGAAGGTAGAGTTTTACAGAAGCTGGGGAATGCTTATTATTCGCTAGGTGATTACGTTAAAGCCATTAATTCTTATGACCAAGCATTAACTATTGCCAAAGAATTAAACGATTCCGAATCTCAGGCAAGTTACCTATCTTCCTTGGGAAATATTTATTATACGTTAGCTGAATATTCCACAGCCAGTAATAAATACGACCAAGCTTTAAAAATTCTCCAAAATCAAGAAGATTCTCTCTTCCAAAATCAACAATATTCTCTCACCCTGGCAGCAATCTGGCTAGGTTTAGGAAATGTTGAAAATGCTCAGGGGGAATACAAAAAGGCAATTGAAAATTACGAAAAAGCATTAGCCATCTACACAAACCGGTCAAATGGCGATGGTCTTGCCAGGGTTCAACTCTTATTAGCAAGTGCTTACAATTCTTCACGGGACTCTAACAAAGCATTGCAAAATTACAAAGAAGCTTTAGATTTATTCAAGTCTCAGAATAATTTATTAGGTCAAGGAGAAGCTAATGGAGGACTGGGAAATATTTATCTGGCTTGGGGTGACTCTGCTAATGCTATTAAATATCAACAAGAGTATCTACGAATAGCCCGACAGCTAGAAAACAAAGAAGCCGAAGGGGATGCCCTGAATAATCTCGGTAATGCTCTGCGTCAAAATGGCAATCTTCAAGAATCAGAGAAAACCTTAACAGATGCCATTCAAGTTTGGGAATCCATTCGCGAAAAATTAGATGATGCCCAAAAAATCTCAATATTTGAAAAGCAATCTCGGACATATCGCCTATTACAACAAGTTTTAATTGCTCAAAATAAAATTGAATCAGCCTTAGAAATAGCCGAACGTGGACGAGCTAGAGCGTTTGTGGAATTACTGAGTAAACGCACCAACTCTAACGCCAAAGAACAATCTAACCCACCACCTCTCAATATCACCCAAATTAAACAAGTTGCCCAAAATCAAAACTCAACATTAGTTGAATACTCAATAATTTATGATGAGGCTCTCACAGCCAATCAACAAAAACCCAAACAATCAGAACTGTATATTTGGGTAATCAAGCCAAGCGGTGAAGTGACGTTTGAAAAGGTTGATTTAACACCGACATTGCAGAAAGATAATATTACCATTGCCGATTTAGTTGACGCAAGTCGTATACACATAGGCGTGAAAAAACGTGGTATCTTTGACGTAAGTTCTAATAATATTGCCCCTCCAGAAAGGTTAAAGAATATTGACCCCTCAGAAAGCTTTAAGAAACTCTATGAATTGCTAATTGACAATATCGCAGATCAACTACCGAAAGATCCCAAATCTCATGTAACATTCATTCCGCAAAGTGAATTATTTCTGCTTCCCTTCGCCGCATTGCAAGATCAACAAGGGAAATATCTGATCGAAAAACATACAATTTTGACTGCACCTGCGATCGCCGTATTAAATCTCACCCACCAAAAACGCCCTCAAGTATCAGGCAAAGGTGCATTAGTAGTGGGAAATCCCGTTATGCCTAGTGTACCCCCAAAAATAGGAGAACCACCGCAACAACTAGAGCCATTACCAGGAGCGGAGAAAGAAGCAGAAGCGATCGCACCCTTACTAAAAACCCAACCCTTAATTGGAAAAAACGCCACCAAAGCGAATGTAATGCAACAAATGCCTACTGCCCGCATCATACATTTAGCAACACACGGGTTATTGGATGATTATACGCGCTCAGGAGTACCAGGTGCGATCGCCCTAGCGCCTGACACATCTTTATCCCCACAGAATCAACAGGAACAACAAAGTGATAATGGTTTACTTACCGCCAGTGAAATACTACAATTAAAACTCAATAGTGAATTAGTTGTTTTAAGTGCTTGTGATACAGCAGTAGGAAAAATCACAGGCGATGGCGTAATTGGGTTATCACGTTCTTTAATTACTGCTGGTGTACCGAGTGTAATAGTTTCCCTGTGGTCAATACCAGATGCACCAACGGCTGGTTTAATGACAGAATTTTATCAAAATCTGCAAACAAATCCTGATAAAGCTAACGCCTTACGTGAAGCGATGCTGACGACGATGAAAAAGCATCCTAAACCAGTTAACTGGGCAGCTTTTACCTTAATTGGTGAAGCTAAATAAGTAGGAGTCAAGAGTCAAAATTTAATAGCCTAATTAGGCGACGGCAAACCCTGTATGCTTCCTAATTTGAGGTGATTTGAAACCTAAAACAATGCGCTCTTTGGTAATACCTGCCTTGAGGAGTTCGCTAGCAATGCCATCTTCTGTGCCATCTCGATGAATCCAGATTTTGCCGTCGATAATCTCAACATGAATGATACAGCCGTGAACTTGGCGCACGCCCTCCCATCCAACTATCATTAATAGATAGCGATCGCGATCGCTATCAAACACACTATGACGTTCAATCTCTCCATAAGCATAAGGAATTTTCTCGTACTCAGATATAATTGTTTGAATAATCTGCCGAGCTTCGTCTAGGGTATCCATTTAACAATAGCCTCCGTTAAGGGATCGAAAACTATAAGACGAACACGATTGTTTCTTAATAAAAGCTCACCAATAGGTTCTTCAAATAGTCCTGTCGCAACTTCTTCCGATACTGCTAAATAAAGTTTTCGCTCGGATTCAACTTGGGCTAGAACGTCGTGATATACAATATATTGACCAATCGCCTTCTCTAGATCGCTCATTTCAGATAGACCAGTAAAACTTTTAATTTCGACAGCGATTTTTTGTTCGGCTCTCTGGGCAGCTAGGAGTTGCTCTGCTCCTAAGTCAACGTACATATCTTTCTTACCCCATTTTAAACTGAGCGGGTCATGGGTAATTATCCAACCATCTTTGATGAGAGCATTTTTTACACAGTCATGATAAATGTCTTTGGCTGGCATATCCCATTAAATATTTTATACACCTTCATGTTGTGCTGTATCTAATATATCAATTCTGAACTTCCAATGGTACAGAGGCATTGAGTTTTGCCGATTGCAAGCCAGGGCGCAGGCTAAATCATCGCATTGCATAAGTTCAAAACTACCAGAGATATAGACATATAGAAGAGACAACCTATACCATCAGGTGAATTATGCGAACTCCCAAAATATTAGCTTTGTTACTAACATTATCTCTGGTAACAACTCCACATATAGCAGTTGCTCAAACTTTCGATCAGTCAATTGAACAAGGTACTGCTGCAATGGAGGCGGAAAAATATTCCGAAGCTGAAACTGCTTGGCGACAAGCTATCAAACTCGACCCTAAGTATCTTCCTGCGTATATTGGTTTAGGAACCGCTTTAGAGCAACAAAACCGTTACACCGAAGCAATAGCTGTTTACCGCCAAGCACTCAAAATTGACCCCAAGTATGCACCTGCTTACTTTTATTTAGGCATTGCCTTGTATAACACTGAGGAATATAAACAAGCTGAAACAGCTTATAATCAATCTTTGCAACTTGGTTATAAATATGCTCAAGTTTATAACAGATTAGGCGATGCGCTCTATGCTCAAGAGCAACTAGAAAAAGCGATCGCAGCTTATCGTCAAGCTATCAAAATTGATTCTAAATATGCCCCTGCTTACGTTGGTTTAGGCAATGCTTTGGACGATCTCAAGCGTTCAGATGAAGCTCTTGCAGCTTATCGTCAAGCAATTAAAATCGATCCTGAATATGCTTATGCCTATTACCATTTCGGTATAGCGTTATCTAACGCCGAGAAATATAACGAAGCTGAAGACGCATATCGCCAAGCCATCAAACTTGGTTATGAATATGCACCCGTTTACAATCAACTTGGTAAAGTATTGTATTATCAAGATAAGCTGGAAGATGCTGAAACAGCTTACAACCAAGCAATTAAACTCGATTCTAAATACGCGCCAGCTTATGTGGGTTTAGGAAATATCGAATATGACCAAAACAAATTAGATAGTGCGATCGCAAATTATCGTCAAGCAATTAAACTTGACAATAAATATTCTTTAGCTTATTACTTTTTAGGATTAGCATTGCATCAGCAAGATAAAATGTCAGAAGCGATCGCGAATTATCGTCAAGCTATTCAACTTGGTTTAAAATACGCTTCTGTTTATACAGCTTTAGGGTTAGCATTGCATCAACAAGGCAATTTAGCAGAAGCTATTAAAAATTATCAACAAGCATTAGCGATCGATCCTAACTACGAAAAAGCTCAATCAGCACTCAAAGAAGCTCAACAACAGTTAAGTTCAAATTGATAAAAGAAAATCTAATATCATGTCCGCTTGTAGAGACGCGTACCCTAGCGGGGGCGCGAAGCGCATAATTTCGCGTCTCTACAGTAGTGAGGAATGCGCGTCCTCATATCACACCAGATGAAAGAAACTAAAGTTCCTACTACAAACTATAACTATAGAAGCGGACTTGATATAACTACTATTCCTGACTCACTCCTGACTCCTGACTCCTCAAATATATGCTAAAACGTCGCCAATTTCTACAATTTGCAGGCTCTACTTTAGCCACATTAGGTATTAGTCAACTAGATCTTAAACTACAAGGTGACAATGCTCATCGCGCCTTAGCTCAAAGTTCCGGTAAAAAACTAGCTTTGTTAGTAGGAATTAATAATTATCCTCTTGGCGGTAAATTAAAAGGTTGTCATACAGATATAGAATTGCAGAAAAACTTGCTAATTCATCGTTATGGTTTTAAAAGTAAAAATATTTTAATCTTAAAAGATGAACAAGCTACCCGTAAAGGGATTATCACAGCCTTTGAAAAACATTTAATTAATAAAGCCAAACCAGGGGATGTAGTTGTTTTTCACTTTTCTGGACATGGTTCCCAAGTGTACGATGCTGATTGTGATTTTCAGGATAGCAAATCTAATTGTGTTAATAGTACGCTTGTGCCATTTGATAATAACTTATCATTGAGCGATCGCACTGCTAATGGTGGCGTTGTCAATGACATTATGGGACACACACTATTTTTATTAATGTCAGCTTTAAAAACAGAAAACGTCACAGTAGTTTTAGATAGCTGTCATTCTGGAGGAGGAAAACGCGGTAATTTGACAATACGCAGTTTAAACGGTGGAAAGCAAGTCAAACCTAGTTCTGAGGAAATAGAATATCAACAACAATGGCTCAAGGAATTAAATCTTACACCTGAAGAATTTAAACAAAAGCGGCGACAAGGAGTACCCAAAGGCGTAGTAATTGCTGCTGCTAAACGCGATCAATTAGCCTCAGATGCTCCATTCACAGATTTTAGTGCAGGAGCATTTACTTATGCTCTCACACAATATCTTTGGCAACAACCAGGAAATGAATCGCTAGATAGCGCATTAATTAATATTTCTCGTACTGCTACTGAAATTGCCCAACGCGATGGAACAGATCAAAATCCTGAATGGGAAGATAAACCTGGGAGCAATGTTAGCAAACAGCCGATTTATTTTGTTAATAAAATTAAGCCTCCAGCCGAAGCAGTAGTTACTAAAATAAAAGGCGAACGAGCAGAACTTTGGCTAGGTGGAATTAATTCTCATAGCTTGGAATCTCTTAACGAAGTTACTATTTTTAGTATTATTAACGAGCGAGGTGAGTCAATTGGACAGGTAAATTTAGAACCAAAATCTCGGCAAGGATTAACAGCTTGGGGCAAATTGCGTAATGCTGAAAAACCCCATTTTTTAGGAACGGGAACACTGTTACAAGAAGTGATTAAACCAATACCTAAAGATTTTCACTTAAAAATTGGTTTAGATATATCTTTAGGTAATGAGCAAATCCCAGCAGAAAAAGCCCTAAATGCTCTCAAGCGGGTTCAAGCCTTTCCCTTACAGCAGGAAAAAGAAGTAAATTACATTTTTGGTAAAATTACTGCTGATAATCTGGAGTTTCAATTAGAAAATTCCTTAAAACCCGACATGGGTAGCTTAGGTTTATTTACATCAACATTAACCGCAATCCCTAACTCTTTTGGAAATACCAACGAATCAATTACAGAAGCGGTTATTCGTCTGCAACCTAAGTTAAAATCGTTGTTAGCAGTGCAACTATTGAAAACAATTCTTAATCCTAGTTCATCTCGATTAAATGTTACTGCGAAAATGATTCCGGGTGATGGGGAAGATATACCTGTCAATTCTTTTCCTGTTAGAGGTAGGCGTACCAAACAGCAAAGTTCTCCCAGTGTATCCAAAGTATTATCTCATCAATTACATCTACCTGTAGGAACACCTTTAAAGTTTCAAGTAACGAATGGAGAGAATCGTGATTTATATGTTGCCATTTTAGTCATTGATGCCAGTGGAGAAATGTCAATTATTTTTCCTGATAATTGGAATGCTATCAAAAAAGATACTTTATTGCCAGCAGGTAAAACTTTAGAAATTCCGCAATTAGATACAGATGACTATCAATTAGAAGTATCACCACCTCTAGGTAGAGTAGAAGTATTAGTAATTGCTAGCAGTAATCCGCTTGAGAAAACTTTATTAACATTACGTTCTATTGCCGAACCAGAAAAGGTGCGAGGGCGGGGGACAAGAGATATAATTGAGGATATAGATAATGATTTTAGTAAAATTAGCAGCGATACCAATATGAGTTTGGGTAAAAATGTTGCTGTCGTTAATGTGCAGGAGTTGGCAGCGATGTCTATTAGCTTTGAGGCTGTTGAGAAGAGATGAAAAGTTTTTCTAAATAAGGCTTTTCTTCCCATCTCCCTATCCTATTCTGCCTCCCCAATAAGCGTAAAAGCCGCCCATTTTATAGGAGAATTAGGATACTTTTCCTTAAGGAGAAGCATAGCTTGGCGTAAGGCTTTTGCTTTATCTCCTGTTTGTTTGAGTTGACGATAAAACTCTGTCATTAATTCGGCGGTTGGTGTGTCAGGAACTGACCACAGCGATACAATTACACTGGGAACACCTGCACTAATGAAAGCACGCGATATTCCAATTACGCCATCCCCAGTAATACGTCCTCTTCCAGTATTGCAGGCGCTAAGAACAACTAACTCGGCATTAAGTTTTAGGTTGAGGACTTCTTCCGCAGTGAGTAAGCCGTTATCAGTTTGAGTGGGTGCAAGTGCGATCGCGCTTTGTAACCCTTGAAAATCATCAAATAAACCGTGTGTCGCCAAATGCACGTATTTCGCTTGGGGAAGTCGCGCTAACACATTGGCTTTAGTAGCTTCGTCGCCAGTAAGTATTTTAGTATTCAGTAGAGGTGCGATCGCTTCTGCTTCCCTTTTTGCGCCTGGTAAATTTGTTAATTGTTTAGGTTTGTCCCCAATCTTAGGCGCGACACTGGGCATGGTAGGATTTCCCAAAACAAGAGTATCATTGAGAGCAGCTTGCTTGACCTTATCCCGTTGTTTGTGAGTCAGTTCTAGTACCTGTATGGATGGGGATGTCACAATGGTGTGTTTTTCAATTAGGTATTTTCCTTGTTGATCTTGCAATGCAGGGAACGGAACTAAAAATAGCTCACTTTGAGGCATAAAAATGACGCGCTGATTAGGGTCAGTTGGCATCAAGTCAGCAACAGGTTCAATTAATAAATTGTAAAGTGATTTTAAGCGTTGGAGTTGTTCTTTCTCATCAATAGGATTAGGTGATTCGGTATCAAAAATACCTCTAACCCCAAGAGATTCACGGCTAGTAGTAACAAGCTCTTTTAAAGATGTATTTTTTTGTTGTAAAAAAAGTTTAATATCAACAACACGAAAGTTAATTTCTCCTGTAGGTTTAACTACCCAAATGTATAAATTTGAGTTGTCTTCAGTTTCCGAGTTTTGAAATGAAAACTTAGCTGGAACAATTGCATATTCAATCAAAGTTGCTTTCTGTTCTTTGGCAATTCGTTTGATTTCTTCAATTGATGTCACTTTGATAGATGATTTAAAATCAATGTTAGTAGAGCTTTTTTGTAATAACAACTCAACTAATGCACGAGAACGGCTTCGTTCCGAAATTTCTAAAGCTTCATTAGTTTTATTCTGAGCGATTAAAACTTTTTGTAATAAGCGATAAGTAGTAGCTTGCGTTTCAAAAATGGAAACTTTATTAGCATCACTTAATTTTTCTCGTAGTGATTCAAAAACTTCTATTCCGTCGCGTAAGTTTCTTTCAGCTTCTACAAGCTTTCCATCCTGATAAAGCGTATTTCCCCTATTTTTTAATTGCCTTGCTTGACCGAGACGATCGTTTACATCTCTAAGGGTAACTAATGCTTTTTGAAAAAATTCTAGTGCTTGTTGGGTCTGACCTTGAGTAGCATAAACTCTGGCAATATTTCCTAAAATAGTTCCTTGAGAAGCCCGATCCCCAATTTCTTTATAAATGTTTAAGGCTTGCTGAAAAAGTTTTAGTGCAGGCAGATATTGATTTTGATTTAATTGAATATCGCCTAGATTATTGAGTATTGTTGCTTCACCCTTACGAACGCCAAATTGCTTGAAAATAGTTAAGGCTTGTTCATAATGCTCTATTGCTTGAGGATACTGTTCTAAATTGCGGTAGTATAATCCAAGAGCATTAAGGGTTAATGCTTCCCCTAATGAATCCTTAGCTGCTTTACGCAGAATTAAAGCTTGTTGGAAGAATCTTAAGGCTTGGGGTTTATCACCCAAGTCCTGATACAAGAGTCCAAGTTGGTTGAGTGTTACCCCTTCTCCTTCTTTGTCATTGACTTCTTGACGAACTGCTAAAGCTTGCTGAAATAATTCTAATGCTTGATTATAGCGACTCATATTCACATAAGCGATTCCAAGGTTATTGAGAGTCGTACCCTCGTTCCAACGATCGTCAAGTTCTTTAAAAATAGTTAAAGCTTGCTGATATAAATCAAGTGCTTTGAGATGATTTCCTAATTGATTTTCAGCTAAGGCAATATAGTTAATAGTCAATGCTTCGCTGGAGCGAGCTTTTATTTGCCTATAAACCTTTAATGCTTGTTCAAAGGACTGTAACGCAGCCTGATATTGACTTTTCTGAACTTGCTGTTTACCTTGCTGATAAAGGCGATCTGCTTCGGATCTTTGGTCAGATACAGATTGTGCTAAAACCTGTGATTTAGGCAAATAATTGCTGATATTAGGTAGGGAAACAATACCTAATATCAGGATTAATACAGTTAATTTAGTTATTGTGGTAGGCATCGACATTACAACCGTTATATTTTTAATCAACCCACATCAAAGCTAAGTGATAAAGTAGCAGTGTTTGATGCGTCTATCTTGGTTTTGTTAATTCCACCACCACGAGGATCGCGCAAATCGCCTAGTAAGTCTTCCATTAAGTCTATGGGATTGCTCAAGGGAATCGGACTGCGGACGGGTTCTCCATTTTTATCTCTAAGTTGTCCTCGCTGCTTCAATTCTTCTGCTAAAGCTTTTAAAGTATTCACACTATTTTTTAGTGAGTTACGGCTAACAATCACTACAGCTTCAGCACTACCAAAGGCGATCGCCTTTAACTTAAGATCGTTAGAACTGCCAATTATTTTTGTCTCTTCAGGTGCTAAACGCATCGAATCATCGTCAATTGACCAATGATAAGGAAATATTATTAATACATCACCAGTAGAATCTATCAGTAGACTAGCTATATATAGATCTTTAGGAGAATGATTAGTAACTTGAAATTGAAATAACTTATTGAGTGGTAATCTATTTGGATAAAATGCTGATAATTTTTGACTATCTCTCGTTTTTCCACTACCAGTCATTGCTAGTACTGTTGATGGTTCTTCTATTAAATTTAGTGATACTTTTACCGCTAAATTAGAAGCTTTAGCGTTTAAAGTTTTCCTGATGAGATAACCTGCTATCAAAGACTTAAATTTAACTTGTAGACGCGCTACGGCTGCTGTTACGGATTCGCCTGGTTTGCCAAATGATTCTGCTACTGGTTCTAATCCTTCGCTAAATAATCCTACACTATCTAATGAAGGTAAATTAACTGCTTGTGAGGCTGGTATTTGTTGTTTAATATCACTTGTCATGCGACCGAAAATATAATCCACTTTTTGTGGATAGATATTTCCAGATTGTGCAGAAATAAGTTGTAAACGCTTATTTTCTAATAATGCTTCTTTGACTGCTTTTGCCTCGTTTCCCAAAGAAGGAGCTAAACCAATGCTTAACTTTAAATCTGGTGGGATAACACGGCTGCTTTCCTGCAACAGGATACCTGGTTGGAGAGCAGATTTTTTGTCAATTTTTGCTTTTCCTATTAGACCGCTACGGGATGTTAATTCTAAGACTTCGAGGGGTTGTCCCGAAGAATTAACAGCGGTAAATGTCGCGCCTGACGAGAAAGTATCTAAACTTTGATTGTCTATTCCTCCTAACCATAATGTTGCTTGTTCGCCTTGAACTTGGGTAATTACAGCATCGGTGGAAATAACAGATTTATTGATAAAATAAAGGGGTGTATTTTTGTTACCATCAACTAAAGGTTCTTGACCGTATTTCCTAGTCATTGTCGGCTTAATTTTCTCTATGGTATTGCCGACATTATCAGTTGATTGCCAGAGATATTGCGTCAGTAAATAAGTAAATGCACCCGCAGAAAAACCATTAAATTGTTCATCCTTAGCTTCTTGTGTTGGTTGGGTTGCAGCTATGACAACACCCTTGGCTACGGCTGCACAGCGCCGACGAGCTAGTTCTTCTGGAGATAATTTTAATTGCTCCATTAAACTTTTTTGATAAGCAATTTCTTCAGGGCTAGGTTGTAATCCCTCCCCTGTTATTGAACGTATTCTATAGTTACCACGAGTGCCACCTCCAGAGTGGCAGCTATCTAGTACGGCAGTAACATTTTCTGTATTTAAACGGGACATTAATAAAAATAATGTGCGTCCCATTATATCTTGAACAACACCATTTTGGGTTTCGTCTGCTGGTACTAAGGTACTATTAAAATCAATGTTTCTACAAGGATCGATTTCGGCTAATTGAGAACCGTGACCGGAAAAATGAAATACTACAACATCTCCTGTTTTTGCTTGGTTAATTAAATGATCTTCAAATGCCTGTAAGATGTTGCTGCGAGTTGGTAATTTATCGCGTGTTGCATCACTGGTTAATCTCAAAATATCTTTTTTATTGAAGCCAAAACGATGAATTAAAAGAGCTTCTTGCAAATCTACATCTGTGACACACCCATTGAGGTTACTAAATCTTTCGTTGTTGGGATAAGTATTAATTCCGACTAATAAAGCTAGTTTGCGTGGTGTATTTTGTGCAAGAACTTTACCGTAGCGGTTTCCTTGTTGAGTAATATCGAGATGACTTAACCCGAAAGTCGCTAATGTTGAGCTTGCAAATTGTAAGAAGTGACGGCGAGAAGGCATTGTTTATTCTCCTAGAGTAAAAGGCAGGGGGACAAGGGGACAAGGGGAGTTTTATATGATGGCAGATATGTTGATTAAACCCGCCCAGAAGCGGAAACCTATAGCTGATAGCTGAATGCTGATAGCTGACGGCTAAATTATTCCGCTTCACCAAGAAGGGTAAATGCTGCCCACGCTTTTGGGTTGTTGCGGTTTTTTTCCATGATTGTGAGCATAGCTTGGCGTAAAGATTGAGCTTTATTGAGTTTCTTTTGATTCAAATTAGTATAAAATTCTGTCATTAACTCAGCCGTAGGTGCATCAGGAACAGACCAAAGTGAGGCAATTACGCTGGGAGTACCTGCGATAAATAACGATCGCGATAGTCCAATCACACCATCGCCTGTTATCTTCCCTCTACCTGTATTACACGCACTCAGAACAACTAAATTTGCGTTGAGTTTTAATTTGAGAATTTCCTCGGCAGTGAGTAAACCTTGATCTTGACCTTCCGGTGCGAGTGCTATTGAACTTTGTAATCCCTGAAAGCTATCAAATAAGCCATGTGTTGCTAGATGCACAATTTTAGCTTGAGGTAATCGTGCGATAATATTAGCTTTGGTGGCTGTATTACCAGTAAGAGCTTTGGTACGCAACAGAGGTGCGATCGCTTCTGCTTCTCGTTTGGCTCCTGGTAATGAAGCTAACTGTTGTTTTTTTTCTCCACCATTAATCGCGACACTAGGCATGGTGGGATTTCCTACAACCAAAGCATCTGTTTGTCCGAACGTTGTAGGTAATTTGCCAACACGCTGCTGTTGCTGATGGGTGAGTTCTAGTACCTGTATTGATGGTGCAGTTAAGATTGTGTGTTTTTCAATCAGGTAATTTCCCTGCGCGTCTTGGAGTGCAGCGAAGGGAACTAAGAAGAGTTCATTTTGGGGGACAAAAATTACACGCTGGTTGCTGTCAGTAGGAAGAAGGTCTGCAATAGGTTTGATTAATAGTTCATGTAGTTGTTTTAAGTTAGAGGAAAGTTTTTCTGGATTAACCGGATTTTGAAACTCTGTATCAAAAATGGCGCGATCGCCCACTCCTATTGAGACGCGGGTGTTGTTAACAAGTTCTGTTAAAGATGTATTTTGTTTTTGCCATAATGGTTTGAGATCAACCGTGCGAAAGTTGATTTCTCCATTCGGTTTAATCGCCCATATATAAAGTTGTGATTCTTGAACTTGTTGTTTATTGCCAACTTTAAAATCGTTGTAAATAATTGAATATTGAACTAAAGTAGCATTTTGAGTTTTGACAACTGCTTTAATTTGCGCCAATGTGGGGTTATAAGCAGTTAATGGCGTGTTGGCGTTAGGAGAGATTGTTCTAGAGAGTAAATCAACAAAAGCTCTGGCTCTGCCTGCTTCAGAAATTTCTAAGGCAGCATCTGTTTTATTTTGGGCAATGAGAACTTGTTGTAAAGTTCGATAGGTTCTAGCTTGCTCCTCAAAAACTGAGATTTTAAATTCATCTTTATTACCTAATACAGCACGTAAGGATTTCCAAACAGCAATTCCTTCTCTGAGATTTTTCTCTGCTGCGGTCAAATCACCCAAGTTTTTGAAAGCAACTCCTAAATTATTGAGAGCCGTTCCCTCACTTTCGCTATCATTAATTTTACGGGCAATAGCCAAACTTTGCTGATGGTAATCGATCGCTTTGGTGTAGTCTCCTGTAGCATCATAAGCAATTCCCAGATTACCCAGAGCCTTTCCCTCGCTGTCTTCATCTTGAATTTTACGGGCAATAGCCAAACGTTGTTGGTGATAATCAATCGCTTTGATGTAGTCTCCTAAGACATAGTAAGCAATTCCCAGATTACCCAGAGATTGTCCCTCACCCCTTCTATCTTGAATTTTGCGGGCAATAGTTAAACTTTGCTGCTGGTAATCAATCGCTTTGATGTAGTCTCCTAAGCCATAGCAAGCAATTCCCAGATTACTCAGGGACTGTCCCTCACCCCTTCTATCTTGAATTTGACGGGCAATAGTTAAACTTTGCTCGTGGTAATCAATCGCTTTAGTGTAGTCTCCTAAAGCCGAGTAAATATTTCCTAGATTACCCAAACCTGCTTCCTCACCCCTTTTATCTTGAATTTGACGGGCAATAGCTAAACGTTCTTGCTGGTAATCGCTCGCTTTGGTGTAGTCTCCTAAAGCCGAGTAAATATTTCCCAAATTACCCAGAGCTTTTCCCTCACCCCTTCTATCTTGAATTTGACGGGCAATAGTTAAACTTTGCTGCTGATAATCAATCGCTTTGGTGTAGTCTCCTAAAGCCGAGTAAATATTTCCCAAATTACCCAGAGACTGTCCCTCACCTTGTCTATCCTGAATTTGACGGGCAATAATTAAACTTTGCTGTTGGTAATCAATTGCTTTGGTGTATTCTCCTAAAGCCGAGTAACTATTTCCCAGATTACCCAGAGCTTTTCGCTCACCTAATTTATCATCAATTTGACGGGCAATAGCCAAACGTTGCTGGTGATAATTAATTGCTTTGGTGTAGTCTCCTAAAGCATAGTAAGCATTTCCTAAATTACCCAGAGATTGCCCCTCACCCCTTCTATCATTAATTTGACGGGAAATAGTTAAACTTTCTTGGAGGTACTCTATCGCTTTGATGTAATCTGCTAAGGCATCGTAAGCAATTCCCAAATTACCCAGAGACTGTCCCTCACCTCTTCTATCATTAATTTCACGGGTAATAGCCAAACGTTGCTGCTGGTAATCAATTGCTTTGGTGTATTGTCCTAAAGCAGAGTAAGCAATTCCCAGATTACCCAGAGCCATTCCCTCACCTTTTCTATCATTAAGTTCACGCGCAATAGCCAAAGATTGCTCGTGGTACTTGATCGCTTTGGTGTATTCTCCTAAAGCAGAGTAAGCAAGTCCCAGATTACCCAGAGACTGTCCCTCGCCTTTTCTATCTTTAATTTGGCGATAGATAATCAGTGCTTGTTCCCAAGACTGTAACGCTGCTTCAAATTGACTAAGTTGATACTGTTTGATTCCTTGCTGTAATAATTGATCTGCTTCAGCTTTTTGCTCGGATACACTTTGCGCCAATACCTGTGATGCCGTTGATGGTACTGGTAAGAAAGCCGCAGAGCCAGCAATAGTAGCGGTAAGGGTAGTAATAGCTAAGATTAGCAAACCTTTGGCTCTAAGTTGAATTATTGAGAATTGCATAGCAATTAATGCCTAAGCGAGTTTGTATAACATTGCCTACTTATATATATTTCTAGGCAATAGGAACTTATGCAGGGAGGCAGGGGGCAGGGGGAAACGCACTCATATCTCCAGTTTTGGGTGACTATTAACTAAAGAAGTGAGAGCGATCCGTGCTATCGCGGGCAGAAATCATTCTTTTGAATTTGTGCAACTGCCTGAGTTAATTCCGCCGAAGGTGTTGGCACTGAATATAATTCCCGTAGTGCATCTGACCATAATTCTTTTTCTACAAAGTAATTTGCTTTCTCCAGAGCAATAACTTCCACCGATGCTGCTTTCTGCTTGAGTTGCGCCTCTAGTTGTGCCAATTCTGCCGTGATGCGATCGCGCTGCTGTTGTTCCATCACTTGAAAATTGACGCTTCTTTCTTTCGTAAACGGAGCCTTAGCTGTTAACCGCCATTGATACAGTTGACCTGGTTGCAAAGGTTCTCCATCATAGATAATATTAGTTTCTCCTAATTTAATTTCTCGCTGCCAAATTGCTTGTTTATCCCCTGGAATAAATAATTCTATTTTCTGTGCAATTCCTTTTTTAATTTGCCAGAAAAATAAAGGGCGATCGCTCCAAACTTGTTGAATCTCTTCCTCACTATCATCAGAGGAGCTTTGATCGATGAGTTGTTTTGGTGCGATCGGGCAAATTTCTCCGCGCGAACCTTTTTTACTTTTTTTACGGCTGAAAATGTTGGCAATGCTACTCCATGAAAGAGTCAAAGATTTATTTTGATTTTTAGTTTTTAAAAGTTCTAAATTTTGTGTAGTAGTTGCTTGAATAGGAAAAGTTGCTAAAAAAACAGTAATCAGGGTAGTTGCCAACAAAATAGAAAGTAAGCTTTGAGATTTAAACATTAAACTTTTCCTATTGCTAGAGTTTTTTCTAAATTCAATAATCCCAAAGTTAATTTGGTGGGTATCCTGTTTGTTAATCAGGTGGGGAAGGACAAAAATCTGCGTTTCTTAATAATTTTTTACAACTTCTTTTTGTGAGTCCTGCACCACCAGATCAAACAACTAAACCTTTACTTGATAGTTATGCGAGCAGACGGAACGAATTTAAGAAGGTGTTAAAACTAGCTACCTCTGGCGCAACCGCCATTAAGATATATAATTTGTTATTAGTCAAATACACGCGCCCTTTTCCTGTAATCTTGGGATTGATGGCAAAAGTGAATTCTTGACCAGGATAGCCAGCCAATGTGATGCTGCGATTATTTAATAATTTAGCACCAGATTTTTCTAAAAACTTAGATGCTACCCCATCTAAAAGTTGTTGAGATTGAACAGAATTGATTTCACCCATTTGCGAAAAATCAAGGTAACTAACTGAGTAAAATCCAGAATCACTATTTAATGTAAATGATTGGGTAGTTAATCCATCTTCATCTTTGCCTGTATTCTCAGTTGGTTTACCAGGCATATTGACAGTAAACTTTCCTGTAGATGAAGTAACTTGCTTCCAGCTATATTGAGCTATAAGTGTAGATTGGGGAGATAACTGTTTTGGCGGTTTTGGCGAGGTGAAATTAGAAGCTGTTACTGAGTTAGCTAGGCATAAAGGAGCTAGTAATGTCAGAGGAGCAATCCATGAAAGTTTCATAGCAAAGTAAGATAAATTAGGTAGACATTGGTAGGGAGTTATAACTTTGAGTGAAATACTAATAATCCCAGAAAATGTTTTAGCAATATTTCCTAGTTTTAGTTCTCAGCTTTCCCTACATACTTCTATATCTCTGGTAAATTTGGACTTATGCAAGTAGGCGACAAAAATGTTTAATAACTATGCCGATATGTTTTGTTATTTTTCAGCATGAGTTAATTTTTTGAGATTTCCCCTACTAAATCCACATATTTCTGGAATTCATTTACTTATGCACCTATTCAGCAGTCTGCATCTCTAGCAAGCATAAATATCAAAATAAAATATTGTCCAAATTACTTGAGACTAAAATCAGTAAACCTCCCAAAACCGCTATGTAAATGCCGATCGCCGCTTTGAGAGTAAAATTAAGCAAATGACCTTCTCGCACATCTAAACTTTCTAAATTTTTTAGATCTTTAGCAATAACGATCGCAAAAATCAGCATGGGTATTGAGGAAAACACCATATGTCCGGCTCCACTATTATGAGCCGCAGCAAAGGCGAGGTTATGCCCAAATTGTTGACCAATCTCACTCTGGGTTCTGATTAGCAGTGCATTTCCGCCTACATTTGAACCTGTGATAAAACCACTAAACATTCCAATTAAAGGTGAAAGGAATAAGAAGAAATTTTGGCTGGCATAGCTAGATATGCTTAAAGAGATTAGTTTAATCATTCCCGTTTCCAGCATCATTCTAGATAACAATAAGAAACAGAGAATAGTTAAACAAGCAGGTCGAGCTTTTTTCAAAGTTTCACCTAAAGAAATAGATACGGGTTGGATAGCCTGCATAATTAAAGCTACTAATAATAAAACAATCCCTGGATTAGTAAAAACGCTCAGGCTAACATTTTCACTTTTTAAAATGAGCAGATGAGTGAGAAAATAATTAATTGGTTGGATGAAACGCAGTAAACTCATAAAAATTAAAATTAAAACATAGGGAAGGAAGGAATTGATCCGTTCAAGTTGCTCGATAATATTAAAATTAAATTTATTTTTTTGATAAGACAAGCAAATCCCTAAAAAGCCTGTAATTATTCCCGCAAATACCCCTGCTGTCTCTGGTGCAAGATAGTAATTGTTGGCTAATAGGATACAATCAAAAGTTAATCCTAGTATTAAAGCTCTAGAAGCATATTTTTTTAAACTAACTAAGCCACCAATTATATATAAAGCCAGCAAAGCTATATATGGAAAAACAAAGAAACTGGTTAAACTACTAATTGTTCCTAGTTCTTTAACAGGATATTGAATAAGATTCGAGCCAATAACGGTTGCTAATCCTAAAGTTCCCCAAGGCATGATATTCATTCCTAAAAGAGATAATTTAAATGCTTTATCCCTAGTAAACAGCTTAAAAAAGACTGGGATACCGATAAATAGGGATACGCCAAATCCTGTTAATGACTCTACGGCTGGGAGAAAGCCTAACAACAAAATTAAAACTTTATTTTCTGGTGTAATCTCCATTCTCCCAATTTCAAATGCCATCCTGTCTATATATTTCTGCTCTCTAACGATAGTATTTAAATAAAGACCAGGGACAATCACTAAAATGGCGCTCAGGCTGAGAATAATAGCTGATTGAACTGCTTCAGACAATTGCCAAACATCAATTTTAAATGATTCGACGAAAACAGCTATTAAACCAGTGAATATTAAAGCAGCGAGTGAGCTATGTAAAGTGCTTTTTTTGAAAAAAAGCACTCCAATAAAAATGATGAAAATTGGAGAAAGTGCCAAGATTAAGTTCAGCATGATAGTTAAGGAGTGTGAGAAATTAAAACGTTTTAGGCTGGAAATAAAAAAACAAGAAATTTTTTGGCAGTGTCAAATTGTGAGTTTCGATATTAGGTAATCTTTGAAATGCGATCGCAACTTCCCAAATGCGATCAGAAGCGATCGCCTACCAAATGAGTTTGTTTTGCAGTGATAACTTGTTCCTAAGAACCTGCTTTGATATTTGTTTCATCACCATTGATGCTTGATGGCAAGATCAATTAAGGGCAATCTACAGAATTAACCTCGTCATTCAATATTGGAGATGGCGACACTTGCCAATTCAGATCATTCCAAGACAGTAAACCTCTATGCTCGTTATTTCGCCTTTTCATACCAGTTAATTTTTGTGAAGAAAGCTCAGGTAGCATTCTGTCGTACTGCATAGTGGCACCAGCAATGTAAAGATGTGTCCCTAATAGAATTAGGTCAATTTCTGGCTGCGTTAAATCTGGTTTTTGGTAACCAATTGCATTTACAAGTTCTTGTCCGTGATACTTATCAATCTTGAGATGAGCATCAAAGTAAATTTTGATGTCTTCCTGAATCAAGCCAACGCGATCGAGACCTGCTAAAATTTTCTGAAAATGTGGAGCTACGGCACTTTCAGACATAAGAAAATAGCCATAGGCAGCTAATTTATACCCTGGACGAGTCAGAAGCATCATAAAAATATTGGACGTGATCTTGGAAAACCAAGGGCTAACTTGACGGTAAGTAGCTAATTCTTGCCAACCATTAATTGCTTCTAGCAATCGTCTGAGCCAGTAAGTGTGAGCATTAGACAGCTTACCCCGTCCGCACTCATCCCAAAGATTAGAAGCAGCCACCATTTTGAATGCACCTTGTAAGCCGGATACCAAGAGGCTAACTTCGTCATCTACCACCTCATTTCGCATGACTTCGTGTAGTAAAAAACGTAATAAAACTTCCTTGGGTGCGGTTTGAAGGTAATCAAACAGAGGATGGTCTATCCCTGGATTATTAATGGCGAGAGTATTTAAATAATTAGCTGTATCACTTTGGGAAAGTTTTTGTTTTATTGGCTCTATAGTTAATCCGTTTTTGATAAGTTCTGTTTCTAAACAAAATTTGGCACTGCACAATTTTATCTCTATTTCTTCATCTACTTGTAAATAACAAGGGCTATCATGATAGCCAAGCCAGTAAGCATATATTTGGGCTAAAGAGTTATGAAGAAACTGATTGTATAAATCTTCTTCTTGGTTTCTCAGTTCTACTAGGTAATGTTGCTGTTTTTGACAACCCAGCTTTAAAAATTCTGAAAAATTTGTGCTGAATTCTTCAAACTGGTTTACTGGTGGCCAGTAATACTTTTGCAAGGCAGGAACTTTCTTAAGCAAAGATATATTTAACATTGAAAAGACTCGTTTTCTTGAGTTGAAGTATTTATTGGTGATCTAATTTGGTGGGTGTAGTCAGGTGCTGGTATTTTGCTGTTGAGGATGAAAAACTCTTAGAGAAGTTTTACTGTACAAGTCCGAAGCAACGCGCTTTCTGACAACATTCACTTCAATAGAGGGACAACCAAGTTCCTACATTGGTAGCGATCGCTTTTTGGTAAATGGCTTGGGCGCAGGCAAGATCTTCAATTGCCATACCCATTGGGTTAAGAACGATAGTTTCGTGATTCGATTCCCGACCTGGACGTTTACCGATCACAATTTCACCAAGTTCTGCGTGTAGTTGTTGGCGGTCAAAGCGACCTTCTACAACTAACTGATTAATTACTTTTTTCTCCCGATTCGACTGCTCCCAATCATCCACTACTACTTTGTCTGCTAGTAAAAAGACTTCTTTATGCAAGTCCATAATAGAAACGTTGCTGACGAAACACCCTTTTTGCAACCATTCATAGGGAATGTAAGGTTGAGACGTAACTGTACAGGTAATTACTACTTGCCCCGCTCGCACAGCAGCCTCTGCGGTTGGAGCAATTTTTAAGTTGACTGTTGGGAAGAGTTGATGAAGAGACTCTACTAAGTTCTTGGTAGCCAAGGGATTGAAGTCAAAAAGATGAATAGTTGTAACAGAGGGAAATTGTTCTAACAGTGTAAATAGTTGCATTCTGGCGATCGGCCCACAACCAATACAGGTGACAAAGTTAAACTCAACAGGAGCTAAGTAACGAGCAGCTATCGCAGTAACCGCAGCCGTTCGCATCCCACTGATCAAGCTCCCCTCCATTACAGCAATTGGGTAATGGGAATCGGAATCATTTAAAACAATTAGGGCGCTAGCCCTTTCCAGGCTTCGGCTGCGGGGATTATCGTGCTTGCTACCTACCCACTTGAGACCTGCTATAGGATTTTCTCCACCCAAGTAAGCTGGCATGGCGATAATGCGATCGGCAATATGGTTGTCATCACCGCGCCAGCGCAAATAAGGCTTTAAGGGTTGGACAATTTGGCTATTGGCATGAAGGATCAGTGCTTGCTTAACTGCTTCTAGATAAAGTTGGGAAGACGCTCCATCCAATTGCTTGATGTCAGAAGAACTGAGGTAAAGAATTTTCTGTTGCAATGTCTGATTAACACTCATATTGCATCAATAAATATTTAGGTTGAAATGGTTGACATCCTGCTATTTTTGCTCTAGGCGGCAAGAGTTAATGGTGATGGAGAAAGTTTTTTCTCTACCCACTCCTTGTCATAAAAAGAGTCCAAATACCTTTCGCCACGATCTGCAAGAATAATCAGAATCGAACTTTCTGGCGATATGGTGGGGATAAACTTCTTTAAAGCAGCAATCACAGCACCACCAGAACCGCCTGCCATAATCCCTTCGCTATTTAACAAGTCATAACAACCTTGGACAGCTTCTTTTAAATCCACACGGATAACTTGGTCAACAATCTGTTGCTGATGAGCTTTTACGGCTAACTCTGGCAGAGGGTGTCCCGCTCCCATGCCATTGAGATATCTGGGAGCGGGTGCCCCGCCAAATAGGGATGAGCCTTGTTCATCAACTGCAATTACCTTTAAATGTGGGTAAACTTCTTTGAGGCGGCGGCTCAATCCCCAGATAGTCCCTGTTGTACTGGTCGCTACTATTAAGTAATCAAGGGGTATGCCGTCAAGCTGCTTGACTATCTCTTCGCCTGTTTTGTAGTAGTGTGCGTTAGGATTTTCTGGGGAACTGTATTGACATGGCCAATAGTGATTGGGAATTTGTTGACACAGTTGTTTGACTCGTTCAATTCGCCGTGCTAAGTAGTTGCCTGTTTCATCTGGTCTAAGAATCATTTCCAAACTTGCTCCTCGCAACTTCATCAGTTTTAAGTTAGTTTGGGAAATTTTTGGGTCTACAACAGCAATAAATTTAAGTTGATGAAATTGACAGGCGGCAGCAAGTCCTAGTCCAAAGTTGCCTGAAGTACTCTCGATTACTACTGTGTCTTTTTTAATTAATTTCTGATTAATAGCATTGTCAATCATGTGGAAAGCTACGCGATCTTTGATCGATCCAATAGGATTAAAACCTTCAAGTTTTGCTAATACCTGATGCCCAGGATATAGCCGCTTAAAGCGTAGGATAGGCGTATTGCCAATGAGTTCGCCTAGATTACTGTAAATCTGGTTAAATTGTTGCAGGTTTTTTGATGTGGCTGGAAAGTTGTGCATTGGTTCAGATCCAATTGATTTTGCAAATGGTTATAAATTTCACCGATGGTCATTAAATCTTGTTTACTGGTTAGAACATTTCTGGTTTCAATTTTTCAAAGAGGATATCTATTAGCACCTAAAATTTGGCAAAAATATTACAAGCCATAATTTGATGCTGGTTTTTTATAGCTATACTCTTTGCTCAGAATTCAGTTGAATAATGTAGGTATTCCCTACTAAAACCACATATGTCTAGTCCTTGGGAACTTATGCAGTTTTTCAAAGTACGATACCTACGGGTTTGCTTCGCTAACGCGCAATTATGTCGAAGTGGACATCGCTCACATCTAAAGTGCTGCTATGTTGTTATCTAGACAAAAAGCTAATTTTTTGCTATTTTTAACAAAATTTTACATCTAGATAAAATTGAACTGGAATCGGGCGAACGTGGATTAGTAACGATCGCTCACCTGTAACCTGTGAGCAAACAGCGTCAATATATGCCAGAACAGAAACTTTATATAGAGGTGGAACTAACACAGAGAAATTCTCTCTTCTGTGTCAGATGCGATCGCGATATTAGCCTTTGAACTTGAGTTATGGGCGGGTGTGAAGTCTTACTGACATTGGTGCAAGATCTGAGGTTAAGGCACATCGCACCTCTACAAGCATTGGTAAATAGGGCTGACTACTCCTGACTCCTGCTATAGATGGCAATTTGATGCTTTTCGGTCAAATACATAGCTGTTTGTTTTTCGTAGTAGGCTGCTTCATTAATAAACACTGGGTAAACGGTTGATTCACCTTCATAGGCTATAGTCTCACCTTCAAAAGTCAAAAATATTGGTGCGCCCGGTTGAATGGCTTGATAGTCTCTAAATTGAAGCTGCGGGTGAACCATTGCCTGAAGTTCTCCAAGTTCATTTCTGGGATAGTCTATTCTTTGAGGGCTTTGATAAATGGTGAGTGGCCCTTTGATATCAGAAAAAATTCCCTGGTTGTAGGCTTCTAGATAGTCTAAAATTGCGTAGACTAATGCTTCTGTTTCCTGAAATAAAGAGGCATCCAATACTCCATTTGCAACTGCACCAACTTCCAACGTACAGCCGAATTTACAAATAGAGTCTAGGTGGGGGCTATCTTGATTTTTTGATGCAGGATAAAGTACTTTGACCTTTGGGTTTATAGATATGAGATACGCCGCTAATCTGAGGTTAAATGGGTCGAGGTTGGCGAGAATAAGGGTTAAACCCATGTTAGAAGTCGTGCTGTGTAAATCAATAACTATATCTGCCTGCTGGCTGCCTCCAATGCCAAACAGTCGGTAAATTTCTTTGGCTCGAAGTGCTTCATAACTATTCAGATTTGAGTTTGACAAATCTTGGCGTTGAAAACAGCGATTGAGATCGGTATCGACGTAACGTTTCCCGATTTCATACGCTTTCGGATTTGCCAATAAAGTAAAACTTTCAAAGGTTGACCGTGCAATGCTCTGGGGCGATCGCTCGAATTTTTTTACTAGGTAAATTCCTATCAGTTCATTGCCGTGGGTTCCTCCCACAATCGCAACACGGTTGATTCTACTCATAGCTATCATAATTCCTTTTCTCTGTCCGCACTGGCAGTGTGTTGCTGCTCGGCTGAGAATGAATGGATGTTGTTAATAACAATAGGAGGAATTTAATATATTGTCATTCCTGAATTTATAAAATCAGTATATTTTGCGTGATATATTAACACCCTGACGTTAATTGGTGTTTTGCAGAAATATTTTCATCTCGGCAAGTGTAGGTGACTAACATCCTTGATGACTTTCAGGAACTCGCGCAAGACAGGCGATGAATCCTCCCGTCGCCACACAACTGCAATCTCTCTGGTCAGATTCACTCCCTTAATCGCTCTATAAACAACGCCTTTTCGCTGAAGATTTTGGACATTGCTCGACAATAGCGACACACCGACCCCACCCGCAACCAAACCCAGAACCGTAATCAGCCACGTCGCCTCTTGAACTACCTTGGGCAAAAATCCTGCTTCCTGACAGAGGCGAATTGTCTGAGTGTAGAAGGGAACATTTTCAGGTGATGGTAAAACAAACTCTTCATCCGCGAGGGCTTGTAGAGGAATGGACGTGTGGGCAGCAAGCGGGTGTGTTTCGGGTAACGCAATGACCATCGACTCTTGGAGAATCGGCAGGAAATCTAAGTCTTTTTGCTGTTCATGGGCATTGGGTAAACTATCAAACCCAACATCAATAGTGCGATCGCGCAGTTCTTGAATCTGCTGATCCGGGATGAGTTCACGCAGTACCAGTTTTACCTCTGGGAAGCGTGCGCGGAACAGTTGCAGAATGTCAGGGAGAAGGCTGTTAGCCATTGAACTGCCTATACCTACGACCAACCGTCCAATCTCACCCCGACTCGCTCTTTGTGCCTGGTCAATTGCGCGTTCGATCTGATCTAAAGCTAACCGAGCGTCTTTTAAGAACGCTTCTCCTGCTGGTGTTAGCTGAAGCGGACGCTTTTTGCGATCGAACAGTTCGACCTTAAGAGCTTTTTCGAGCGCCTGAATCCTTTGGCTGAGTGGAGCTTGCTGGATATGTAAGCGTTCAGCCGCCCGGCTAAAGTTGTTTTTGGCTTCAACCACCGCCATAAAGTAGCACAACTGTCGAAGTTCCAGTTTGCTGAGTTGTCGAAGATCCATTACGTTATGCCATTAATATATCACATAAAATATACTATCTTTATAAAATTAGTAATGGCAATATATTAATTTCAACCTATAGTTATGAACAACAGTTATGAAGAGATGATCGCTCTTTTCAAGCAATTCTCTGATCGGGTACAACCTACTACTTTCAGGATACGAATTTGTCTCCAGTCAACGTTAACAGAAGAAAGAGAAAATAGGTCATAAGGAGCGGGTTTCCCGTAGTTAGTATGCTAAAATAATATTCTTTATATTTTTTTTAGCATACTAATTAAAAAAGTAATGCGGAAATAAGGCAAAAAAGTATTATTTCAAATCGAAGAAGATCGTCTTGGACATGACTGGTAATTATAAATCATTGGTGAGCCAACTATGTCCAAATGCCGATGTAAAGATAGATAGATTTCATGTTACCAAAATAGTCGACGAAGAGCTAAATCAAGCGAGAATCAACAATTGCGAAAACAGCAGAATCACTAAATAAGTAGTCGGACAAAAGTAATCGACACTGCATTAACTTTTGTTAAGACTAGAATGAAATGCGATCGCACAAATATCTCGCCACAAACTTTTTTTACTGCTGAAGATGTTGGCAATGCTACTCCATGTAACAGTCAAAGATTTATTTTTATTCTTAGTTTTTAAAATTTCCAAAGGGGGGGGTAGTAGTTGCTGTATTCGGAAAAGTTGCTAAAGAAACAGTAATCAGAGTAGTTGTCAACAAAATAGAGAGGAACATTTGAGATTTAAACATTAAATTTTTCCTGGTTGCTAGAGTTTTTTTATTTAATAAAATCTTACACAAAGCTGAATACGCTATTTAAGTAGGTCAACTTAATTAATGGTAAAACCCCTCCGGTGTAAACAGGGAGGGGGAAATAAGGGTTTTGTGTTTTTTAAGTGGATCTACTTAACTTAGACCATTTGTAGGTTGAATCATGTAGGTATTCCCTTCTGCCATTACTTATTTCTGGGCATCGGGAACTTATGCAGTTTTTAGGAGGTGCGATCTTCTTCAGTGACCAGTGACCAGTTTTTTGTACAGCTACCTTGGGAGGAACTAGACCCCCACTGACTTTGTGGAAGGACGATTTGCTGCGGGTTCAATCCCCCGTCATAGACTTTGGTAACAGGTAACTGATAACTGATCGCTGTGAATTTTGCCGAAGTGGTATGTGACGATCATTCTGGTAAAGTTACCATTACATCGTGCATACCTCTGCATTGCTGAGAGATATAGATTAAATAGCACCCAACTCATGTCAAAAAAGAGCTTATGCAACGTTTCATTAAGCTGTTCCCACTTATTAGCGTTCTGGTAGCTACAAGTGCGCCTTTTTCTTTTAATTTTTCCGCTTTGGGCATAACCCAAGGATTAACTCAAACCCTAACAACCGATCAACTAGCTGTTAATTCACCTACAGTCGAGCTAATCAAAAGAGTTGCATCTCAACACAAAGCGACCTTGGTACAATACTCAATTATTGAGGAGAGTTCCTTAGATAAGGGTAAAAAAGTTAATGTATCGTCAGAACTTCTGATCTGGGTAATTAATCCCACAGGTAAAATAGCATTACGCCGTGTCGATCTAAAATCTTTATTGTCAAAAAAAAAGGTTTCTCTTGAAGAATTAATTGATAATAGCCGGAATGGAGCTACGATCAGAAATAGAAGATTAAAAGGTATTTTGACGATAGAACCCATTCAAGAAGATAGTGAAAATAAAAGCTTACAACAACTACATCAACTATTAATTGAACCGATCGTAGATCTCTTACCAACTGAGGTAGATGCTCATGTCATCTTCATTCCCCAAGGATCTCTGTTCCTGGTTCCGTTTCCAGCTTTGCAAGATCAAGGTGGTAAATACTTAATAGATCGACATACAATTTCTACGGCTCCCTCTATCCAAGTTTTAGATTTAACTTACCAACGAAAACAGCGTCGCAAACAGGAAAATTTTGATGTTTTAATAGTAGGTAATCCTACTATGCCCAGTATTGCATCTCAAATTGGTGAACCGCCTCAGCAGTTACCTTCCTTACCAGGTACTGAAGAAGAAGCTAGTGCGATCGCACGTCTTTATAATACCCAAGCTCTTACAGGTAAGGCAGCCACCAAATCTGCTGTTGTCAAACGACTATCCCAAGCTAATATTATTCATTTAGCAACCCATACATTCAATAATTTTCAAGAACAAGATGTACCTGGCGCAATTGTTTTGGCTCCTGAAAGCAATGATAATGGCTTGCTCACAGCTAGCGAAATCATGAAGATGGAACTCAGTGCTGATTTAGTTGTTTTGAGTGGTGCTGAGAGTGCAACAGGGCGAATTACAGCAGATGGTGTTATTGGATTATCTCGCGCTTTTATAGCAGCAGGAGCGACAAGTGCGATCGGTTCGTTATGGAATGTTAGCGATCGCGCGACTACTTTATTAATGGTTGAATTTTACCGCAATCTGCAACAAAATCCAGATAAAGCCAATGCTTTGAGAATGGCGATGCTAGCAACTCGTAAGCAATACCCTAATCCTAAAGACTGGGCAGCTTTTACCTTAATTGGTGAATCGTAAAAAATCTGCATAGGTTGAATTGACATAGAAATATTAGGTTATAGCCCACATTCCGCACTTCAATTTGTAACTTATTAAATTACACTGGAACAAAAAAGTGAAGTGACCAAATTAGCATTTTGATGCTCTAAAGCGATCGCAATATCTACCATATTTCACTAACTGAAAATTAGCTAACTTGTCTATTGTTTTTTGGACGGCTACTACTTTTTGGCAACGTTGGAGGTTCTTCAGTTTGGCTAAGAATCCACTTCTCCCAAACTGGATTTAATTTCTTTAAGGTGGGATTAATGGGATTAATCAATACTAAAGTACCCGTAATTTTAGGGTTACTGGCACAGCGATGCTCCCAACAACCTGTCGGTATATTCTTTAAACAGTCGTCTGTAATGATGTTAGCTTGTACGGCAGAATCTAGAACTGCACCTACCATGTTTTCACCATCGCCACGATGCTTGCCAACGAACACTATTAAAATTTCGATGTGTTCTAAAGGGATTTGATGATTTGATTTATTTTGATTGAGAAACTGTCGGTATAAGCTACAAATTGCCCAATTTTTCCATGCTTTGTATCTGGGGCAGTTGTAAACATGAGCTTTGGTTTTCTTGATAGTTGCGCTGTGGGATTGGTTGATTACGCTGGCGCGAGGGCGTACTTTCGGTGAGCATTTCCCAGGCAACCAAAATGTTAATTGCGTATTCACGATCATCGCTTAGGTTGTAACCAATAATTAGTGGCTTAAAAAAGAAAGAAGGGGGATTGTGGAATTATTGAGTTTAAATTAAATAATTCCACAACGTTTATTTATTCTGTTGATTGGGACTGGGGTTAAGTTTGCCTAACAGAGCAATTGATGCGCTACCAACAAACCCATACATCGTTCCTAGTTTTATCTGATTTGGGTACAATATCATCAAGCAAAATCCTAAAATCGCACCACCAAAGCTGCCAATCAATAATACGTCTGCTAGGTTCTTAGCAGCAAGCCCAAAGATTTTATTCTTGTTTATTTCATCTTCCAATTTGTTGAGTTTTAAGTCTTGATCAACAACCAAGGTAGTTAAATCGTCTACACCCTTCAATAGTTCGGCCAAATCTTTTAACGGAACTGTTGGATCGTTATTATCTTCGGTAGCTTGAACCAATGAAGTTTGATTAACAATCTTTGTTTGATAATCTACTTGCCTCTGACCTTCGTTAAGTTTTAAAAGTAAACCTTGAATCTTGTGATCGAACTCCCTTCTTCTCTCCAAACTTTCTTCCGCTGGTTTGAGTTTTTCAAGTATTTTAGCTGTTAGTACTTCAATGCCCAATGATTGAGGTTCTGGCTCGCGCCAGCCTAACTCTTCTGCTGCTTTCTCTCCATAATTTAATGGTTCAAGGTCGGGCATTCCTACTCCCAACAAAGGTTGTTGAGCGGCACTTTCCTTTGCAAGTTTGGTTAATCGTTTTTGTAAAGCTGCACCTGTGAGTGTTTTTCCGTTTTTATCCTTAAGTAGATTTGACATTGTATTATCATTAGCCTGGTTTGAATATAGTTCGGTGAAATCTGACATTTTATTCTCCTTTTTTGGTTTCAAATATGACAGTGTAAAATTTATTTTCTCTAGAAACAATTTCTATTTTGTACTGTCCTGCTACCATCTGACTTAATGTAGCTATTCCTTTAGTAGTTTTAGAACTTTGCGTTAAAAGGTTATTACCTTTAATGATTGCTACTCCAGCACCGCCACCATCAACTATTAATTCTGCTCCTGATATTCCTGTAATTAGAAATGATTGAATCTTACAACTAGGGATAGCTACTTTTTTGCTAAGTATGCCATTTTTCAGTGTTAATAAAATCCTAGGAGATTGATAAGTGAACTTTGAACAAGGCTCTATTATTGGTTGAGTTACAATTGGTACTGGCGACGGTTTAGTTACAATGTTTTGGGGAGTGATTTTAGGTGTAAAGCTGGGGGTTGGTGTAGCTATAACTAATGGACTAGGTGAAATACTGGGTGAAGGACTAAATACAGGATTAGGCGTAACTGAAGTTGTAGGAGAAGTAGTTGCTTGGGGTTGAGTTGGTTGGATATTAACGCCCGTACCATCCGGCTTGATAGAGACAGCCCATTCTTTATCTTTGGTTTGTTGGGCGGTGACAGTACAGCTTGTTAGTAATAAGCTTGATAGTAATAGTACAGTTTGAATCTTCATTTTTTTTGTCCATTAAAATTTGTTGATAAATTGCAAATCTGGTGGTTCTACAGTGGTACATTCATCACAGAAAACTTCTTCCAATCAGGTGACTCAAAGTGCCACCATTCCGTTGGGATACTTTTAAAACCGCGTTTCTTCATGGCATTTTCAAGTAGTAATGAATTTTTGAGAGCTTGAGTACTGCTACCTGTGTAATTTCGGTGAGCTTTTTCTGTAAAATCGTCAAAAGCACTCGGCATTTCTAATTCTTTGCCGTTGCTATCAATCAGTGTTAGGTCTACCGCTGCACCACGATTATGCTTAGAACCAGTGGCAGGATTAGCAACATAACGCTCGTCTTGTACTATTTTCCACATCAGTTTTTGAATTGATAATGGTCGATAGCAGTCGTAAACTTTTAACCCAAGTCCAAGTTGTGCTAAATCTTGCTGAACATTCGACAGTTTTTTAGCAACTGTTGGCTTTAACAAACATTTGGCTACAGGGTAAACTTTTTGGCCCATAAAGTTGTTTGCTGTGGCGTAGCGAATATCAATGACGATATCTTTATTAACAGATTGGATATCGCTTAACTGAGTATGGGAATCTTTGGCTTTTGTATTGGTAGATTTGATATTGCTTAATTGTTGGGTGCTTTCAACTTGGCTGATACCAGCAGATTTACCGTAGTTATGAAGTGTGATGGCGATCGCGTCAGCCCGCCTTGATTGGTCATAACCAATGCAGCGTTTCATATATTCTTCAGAGCCAAAGACTAAACCAACCAATTCAACTTGTTGCTTTTGAGAAAATGACCAATTGCTACAAACTCTTCTCAAGCCGCCAGCATCTAATTGACCTTGCCAATTGCGGAAAGCTTCAACTCTCGCCCATTTAATTGCAGCTAACTCTGTCATTCCCTGCTGTAGCGCCCGATTATATTTTTGAGGAAAATTATCGCTAACTCTGGGACTAGCTTGGTTCCACAGGTCAGTGGCGTTGATAAAGGCATTGAGATGTTGTGGTGGTGGTGTTCCCGAGGCTGTTAGGCGCTGAGTTATTCTGTTGAGGCGGCTTTTAACTCGTTCAACGCACTTATTATCGGCATCAGCATTATCCTTACCGCGCCCCTGGTCAGAACAGAAACCCCTGTTAAAAACGCCATTACCAGGATCTACATGACCACCTTGCAGGTATAAATTGCTGTGGGTTCCTGAACCATCAGGTAAACAATTACCTTCAGCAGTGCAGATGGCGACATTACCAACAGATCTACTATTGTTAAAAAGCTGTTCAATATTTACAGGAACTTTGGCAGTAGCTACTTTAATCTGCTTAACTACTTGGTTCTTTACAGGTTCACTTACAGCGAATGCGATCGCACCTACTAAAATACCAGCACTCAAGTAATCCCAGTGAACATCGTCGCTATGATTAGAAATAATTTTTTCGCCAATTGGTTTTGGTTGAGCTACTTGAAACTGTAATGACTGTTGCTTACGACTAATAAAAATGCAACCAGCTACACCTAAAATACCACCAATAATAAAACCGCTTTTAGCACCCTCCCAAATTGAAGGTACGCTTTCTACAAGACATAATTGTTTTGCGCCTGGGGAAGCTAAATTGCATTGCCAGGATGAAACATCCCAAGAGAATTTACCACCCGCCGTTGCTGTAACAATGGCACTTAAAGTAGAAATTAGAACAATATTTTTTAATTTCATAGCTTTAATTCCTTGCCTGAAATAATTCCTGTGTAAAACGTATAATTGCGATCGTTCACATAGTCAGCATCTTGGTTTAGTAGATTTATAAATTTGGCTTGACCTTTGCCACTTCTACCAACTAAACAACCTGCACTAGCATCTTTAATATCGTTTCTGGGGTAATCGTATCCACCGTGTTGATTAATTCCAAAGTACCCCGCGTAGGGAATACCATTTCTAGCAACGGTTACACTTCCGCCTGTTTGAACTAAAGCTGGATGGTTGGGATTATCCTTATGAAAACCGATTTTCCAAGCATGGTATTGTCCAGGGACAATTACTGCTGCACCACCTGAATTCATGGGGTTCTGAATGTAGTGAGTACCAGGGGCATCAGTAGCTTCCCATAACCCAACAATGCGGGGCGTATTGTTGACAATTTCAATAACAACTCGAATATCATTAAATTGATTAACTTTGTTGTCATTCAGTGTGCCGTCGGGGTTCATCCCGCGCACATAGAAAATGTTGTACTTTTTGGCTCCAGTTCTAATTACCCATTTTTTCTGTTGGGCGTAGTTAATAATTGCACTTGCTAACTTCTGTTGGGTTGGGTTATTTCTTTCAGTACGTTCAAAAATTTCTGGAATTGAGGGAATTGATTGCAGTACTTCTGGTATAACGTCAGCTAAACCAGTAACTTTGGTAGCCCATTGATTAGCGGCCGGAAGTGCAATTACAGCAATCATTCCTAGATTTACCAGGAATAATACAAAACGGCCCCGCGCAATCGCATTTTGATATTTTTGTTGGTTAAGTTCTTGTTCTAGCCGTTTCTGTTCTTCGTAGTTTTCCCTTTCTTTGAGTTCTTGATACTGAACTAAAACGGGTAATTCAGCTAATAGATCGATTGACCGATACCCCTGCATATAGGTTCACCTTTTGAATTTTTCTTATAGCCTTCGAGGAGAGTGGCACAAGGTTTAAGTTCTTTAGTTTGAGATTTGGCTTGAGATGAAGGGATGGAATTTGATTTAGGAATGGTGATTAAAGAGTTAGTTGCGTCCTGACCAAACTTTGTTGCAGTTTGGGAGAAATCTGTAGCGACATCAAGTATTTGAGGTTTCAGTTCAGGGATTAATGCAAACTGGCGGTAGCCAGGTTTGGTCAAGTCTAAAATCAGTAAACTTCCGATTGCAGTTGTAATTAAAATTGACCTTTTCGGAAATATGATCCAACGCATTTTCAATGGTCATAAATTGATTAAAAGTAAGAAATCAGGAGTAGTTTAAAACCTACTCCTTTATCCGGCTCTAACTATTGCCCTGCATAATTGGCGATCGGCACAACTGGTACGAAAGTGCTGCTAGATGGAGTTACATTAGTTGGTACAGCTACATTTCTTTGAGGTTCTGCACTGCCTGTTAGTTGGACACGCACGCCGCGATCAATACCTTGACTAGCGCCTGTAAACACTGCACCAGCAACAGGTTTACCTACGTTGACTACCGCATGACCAAATTTCATTGCAGTGGGTGCATTGGCTGGTAAAGCAGCAGAGTTGCCCGCAGCCGCCGTACCTCCAACTGCTGCATTCCACGCCCAACCGCCAATCGTGCATAGACCGACGATCATTGCCCAAAACCCGATGACCTGTCCTAACCGCCAGGGCTTAGAATTATGAACAAATTGACCTGCAACATCGATCGCAGCACAGGAGCCTGATTGTATTGCAGGCCCGATATTACGCTCCATCCTTCTGAGCCGTTGCTTTGCTTGGTGCAATTCTTGCTGCGCTTTACGTACAGCTTCTTCATGGCTGTTGTACCGAACTTGGCGGTATTCGAGATCAATGTAGTCATCTTGCCCGTGAAAATCTTGAGCGCGTACCCGTTGTTGAGGAACTAAACTTGAGTCCATGTTTTATTCATCCTTTACAGCTATGGTTGAACTTGCCATCTGACCACAAATGGCAAATGGGAAAAAATAAGTAGGTTTAAGTTGATGCAACTGTGGTCGAGTTGCAAAAGCGCACGTAGGCATCGATCCCACATCAAGCCGGGTCAGTGTTACAAACGCAGCTTGTATCCAATTGCGCTGTTATATATCGCCCCATTCATCAGGCGGTTGGAAATTCTCAAGGCGTAGATCGTTGTCTTTTACGAATTTACTGAAAGTTGTAAATTCTTCTTCTTCTGCCAATATTTCATCATCATCATTTTCTAGTTCTCTATTGATAATGTCGTCGTCAGTTTCGATACTTTCTGGTTCCTCTGGTAGTAGTGGGCGGAAGTCATACCAAGTTACACCGTTTGCGGTTTTTTGGGGGTTTGGTGGAACCATTCCTGAAGGAATTTCTACTTTTCTTGATCTTTCTTGATCATCGTCGTCTAGCCATTCTAACTTTGCGTACCCTGCACAAGTTTTTCCGCCTTCAATGTTGGGATCTGATTTGGAAACGCATCGTAGCATTGTGAATTGACGTTTTAAAACATCAGCTTTTCCATTCCCCGCCTGCTTGCCCCCAAAGCAAGTTAATGTTTTCCCGTGTGAAGTAAACACAACGCTCATGTTGGCTTGACGCAATAATTGTGTACAAACTTCGATCAAAGATGTCATGACATCTACTGGCATTTTTGCTTCCCAGTTAGTCATTTCATCGCAAAGTAACACCCAATGTTGCTCAAAAAATGGGTTGTAATCTGAAGTTCCGCTTAGTCTTAGTCTGCGATTTGCTTCCTCAACAAATAGCATGATGCCATCGGCAGCATCTTTGAAATTTATACCTTTTCCGTAAGTTTTTATCCCTTCAAAAAATTTCCACTTAGCTAAAGGATTTACCAGCAGTACTAAGTGACCTAATTTCATATGCTCTGCTGCTAACCAACCTCCTTTACTGGTTTTCCCACTTCCCTGGCTACCATAAATTAGTAAGGTAGGTATGCTTAATAAAAGGTTTCTAATTTCTTCAAATTTGTCTACATTTTGAGCAGGTTGCAATGCGCGTGCATTACCAGGATTTCTAACATTTCCAGGGTTGTTAGAAGCTGTTGGATTTGCCTCTGGTGGCTGTGCATAGTGTATTGGTAAACGTTCTGTTGGTGGTGGTGCTTGTCGTTGTTGTTGTTGCTGTTGTTGTTGACTAGGCTGAGTTTGGGGTCGTTGCTGTTGATTTACAGTAGTGCGGGGTCGTTGCTGTGCGGGCGGTCGTGCAAAACCTTGACCTGGTTGTGCAGGGGAGCGCCTTAAACTTTGTTCTGATTGTTGGTTAGGTGGCAGTGCAGGTACAGGTGCAATTTCATAGGGAAGCTGCGGGTACGCATTTGTTTGAGTAAAGTTGGTTTGTTGAGTACCATTTTTCCGTTTTAAATCTTCAATACCTGCAAATATTCCTCCGGCAGTCCCCAAAACTGCGATCGCACTCCCTCCAAACATTAGTAATGATTTAGCGGGTTCTGCTAGGGGTTGGTTAACGATAACTTGCTCAGAACTATAAGGCGTGACTGTTTGTGTGATTTGAGTAGTAGTAAAACTTGCACCTAATAGTCCTAAACCACTAATTAAAGATACGGGTGCGATCGCCAATTTTGCGATTGTTGTTAGTTGCATTTTTAATTACTCCCCTTATCTTTTTTTCCCTTTGTTACCTTTTTAATTTCTGGTTTTTTTGGGGTCTGTTCTTGTTCTTCAGATGGATTTTTGAAAATTTTCTGTCCATACGAGTCGTAGCTGTTCAACTCGCTTCGGAGTTGAACCCAACCTTGACTTCCTAATAGGTTTGCTTGAGCCGCTTTTAAAGCACCTTGATGACCTCTTGTGGCAACAGCTATCTCAGGCATATTATAAGTTTGAACACTTGTTCGTTGGCTTGCTTCGATCGCTAATATTTTTACAAGTCCTACTGCTACAGTTAACGCTGGATCGAGCTTTGTATATACTTTTTCTCCTGTTAGAGGATCTTCATAAACTAAGGCAACACCGCGTCCTGAAGCACCTAGATCGATAAGTTTTTGAACTTCAACTCTTGAACGTTGAATTAAAATTTCTTTGGGTTTATCTTTGGTTAGCGGATCGTTACTTCCCTGCAACTCTTTTATGTCTTGATTAAACTCTGAAGCTGATGTAAAAACAGCCATTTGGAGTAATCCTGGGTTTGTCAATTCGGCAGGATTGTAGTCGTATTTAGTAATTGCTCCTACTTGTTGTTGTCTTGCTTGAGTCAAAACTTGGTTAGCTTGATTGATGCTAGCTAAAGTATTATCAACAGGAGCAACAGCTTGATTTTTTTGATTTTGGGTAGTGGCTAATACTGTTACTAACAATGTCGTTGCTATCCCTACAACTCCCGCCATTAACCAAGAATTTGTTAAGTAAGATTCCCAAGGAAAACTTGTAATGCTGTTGGGATTGTAAACTGGTACTGGCCCTTCTCCAGGCATCCACACCATTTGTTGATTGCCCGCAGGTTCTTGATCGAAAATCTCGTAGTCAATGTATTCTTGTTGGGGTCTTTCTCCCAAATCCAGCGCATCTGCGTAATGATCGCGATAGCTATTATTTTGATTCATGATTTTTTTGGTTAGTGGTAGTGCAGTCCCAAAACTAAGATCGAGTTTTATTCGTAAGAATGCGGTAGTGCGATCGCAGGATGCAGATGCCTAGTGCCACCCCGATTATTGTTCCTCCTATAGAGGCAATTGATACTTGTGAAAAATTAGGTGCGTCTTGGGTGGTAGCTAGAGCCAGCGTGGTAGTAAAGGCGGGAACCGATACCGATGTTCCAATAGCTAAAATTCCCGCGTTTGTCATATAGTTAGCTGTTGCTGCTACCGCCAACTTTTGTTGCTCGTTTACCCAGTTTGCTATTGTGCTGTTGTTGCTGAGTTCTGATTGGAAGTAACTGCCTGTGGCAGTACTTTCAATGGCGCTGCTGTACGGGAGGGAGGTAATTTGTCCTCTACTACTACAGTCGTTGTAGTATTCACTGTCAATGTTGGCTGTTTCAGGATATTCGTTATAGATTTGAGCTTCCGAATCCCATCCCCTGACGGCTTTCCCAGCAATGTTGCAAGCTTGTGTTGGCTGCTTTGAGTGATTAAGCCCTCTAAAGCTTTTCTGGTAGTTGGATTCTCCCAAGCTCTTGCCCGTCCTTGTTGAGTCTTTGTAATTAAGTCAGCTTCTAGAGCTAGACCTAGTAAATCCCCAATGACAGTATTTTCATTGGACTCCCGTTGCAGAATTGCTTGTTTGGCAGTATCAATCGCAGAAAGCGTTTCTTCCTCTAGTTGTTCGAGTTCAATTTCGCTTTCTATCGTTGATGCACTTTCAGTTGCTAGTTCTGAACTATCAGTTCTATTGCTATTGGAGTTGGGTTTGTACTCGGCAATAAATGTAGCAATTTCAATGATGGTTTTTGAGTATTCTGCTGCGATCGCAGCTAGTTCCTTGGTGGCTTTATCCGCAGTTATCTCGGCTCCATCTTGAAGTAGTGCGTGTTTGACTGTACCCGACACTACATTTTGTCGTCTTTTACTGACGATTTGAAATCCTAACGTACTTAATGCTGAACGTAGTTCTTGCTCGGTGCATTTGATTGAACTGGCTAAATCTTTAACTAAAAATTCCATAGATTTTTCCTTTTTGAATAAATTAATTGGGTGGGTAGTGGTTAGGCTGTTTAATTTTTGGAATCAGCTTCTAGTCGGTCGATCATGTCAAGCACGATTGGATGCTGGCTAAATTGGCTAGATTTTTTTAGGTATTCAATTAGAGGAATCCTGGTGTACTGAGCAACTAACTTTTCAAATGTGCCATCAAGAGTTAGAACTACTGCATTCTTAAAGTCGTCTTGGCTCAATCTAAAGACTTTTTGAGCAATCCAAAACTCATCTAAGAGGATGACATCATCAAGTTTGAAGTACCCATTTTTTGCTGGTGGGACTATTTCTAGAAATTTGTACCACTCGCTAAAAGTTCTTGGATGCAGGTTGTATCTAGTTTGGAGGGTTTTGCGGTTGGGTAGGTTTTCTACAACAACATGGGTGACGTTTCTCGGTTCCAAAATGCTAATAACATTGGACATTGTTACGTGCGGTGTGTCATTAGAATACTATCGGCTAACTTGTTGAGTGTTATTTGCGTGTAATTGGCAGTCAGTTGGACTACAAACAGATAACTGGTGGATGTTCAGTTGATGTCAATCAGTTAGCTATTGGACTACTAATAGTGGTCAATTGGATGACTGATTGAAGTCTAATAGGCATCAATTAGCTATCAATTGGTTAGCAACTAGATAGCAAGCGGTAATGCTAGTTCGCATCTTGTAGAAGCGGGGGAGTATTGCCGCTTGACTGCCGCTTGACTGCTAGTGGCGATCCACTTGCTACTTTTTTAATATAGGATAGGGTTTTTAAATATGGGGCGGTACGTCCCAAATTTAGGGGAATTCTCTTTTTTTACTATTTGCTCCCATAAAAAAAAGCCCGCGCGGGGCTATGATTTTGGTGAAGGCTGGTTATTTGGATCTGATCTATCTTTTGGGTTTAAATCCTAATTCTTCCAGTTTATGCTGATGGACTAGTTTAGCAAGTTCGATGTGTCTTTGAGATCTGCGTTCTTTTTCACTCCCGTATTTTACTGGTGATAAAATCAGCAAAATACTCGTGAGTTTTTGGTCGATACGACTTATCCCACTCATGCAGTATTTCTCGACGTTCATTAGCAGGCAAAGTACGCAGTCTTGCGCGTGACTCTCTCCAACTAATTGCTGCAAAATAGCGCATTCGTTGCACTCGTTCCATTTCTTGAATCTGGAATTTCTCTAGTCGTTCTACAGCAGTAACTTCGTGATTTTGCTACCCAGTCTGCTAATAGTGGGAATTTGTCACAATCCTTCTTAAGTCTTCTATAGAAGTGCGTTTAGCCGCCTTGGTGTAATTGGGCGGGGTGATTTTTTTTGAGATGCTTTGCGAATTTCATTTATTTAACTAACTAAATATTATTTTTGTTAAAAAAGCTATCGCGTTATGTTCTGCTGTATTAACAATCGGGGAAATTGATAGGGAATCTAAACTGACGACGCATTAGCCATAATAGGTGAAGGCAACGTAGGTACATTTTGACAACATGAGGGCATTCTTGGTATCCGTATATCCAGTTTTCTACACTGCTTTCGCTGCTTTGTGTAAGTGCGGCTATAGTAGTTTTGCAAGCTGCCATATACCCGCGTGGTCTTCTTGTATCTGATAGTGTTGGTGCTGGAACATCAGGGTGAATGATGGGAATCCAGAACTGACACCAATCCTCAAGTTCCATCGGTTCAAACATAACCAATGACAGCCGTTTATTATCGGGCTGATATCGAATTTCCTTCTGTAAAAATTCCACTAGCACTTTGGGAACTCTATTTTTATTTTGGTTGGTACTCCTTGTTTGTAGTTGCACTCATGGACTCCCGTTTAATTAAGTTAAATATGTATTTAAGTATTAATAAAAGTCGCATTCCCGAATTAGAGGGAATGACGACTCTATTTGCAAATAATTAGACTTAAAGTGTTACAGTCCTGATGGTGGCCCTGTGTTAACTGCAACATTGCTGCTAACTTCTAGCCAAATTCGTTGCCCAAATTTTTTAGCATTATTGGGATTTTTGAATTTTCCAACTTCTATGACAACATCTTCTTGATTTCTGCTGCCTTTGAAGTAGGAAGTTTTACAGATTGTCAGAGTCGCTCCAGGTGGAAGAATAGTTTGCATTTCCAGAATTGATCCAATATCACCCACATGAACAAACCAGCCTTGATTAATTGTTGACTGATCTAACCTACAAATGGGTATTTGAACAGTTTTAGCTTTAGCTGGAGCCATATTCAGTCCGAGTAGGACTGCTATCAAGGGAACTTTGAATTTACGAAACATGGTATTTTTGGTAATTGAATTTTTGATTTCAAGCAAGTTCCCAATAGGGATCGGGAACAAGCTCGTGTTTACGCGATTACTGGATCGTGAATCGGGCGATGTTTATGTAAAGTTCGCGCCGTCCATTACCGCGATTAGGCGATTTATCTCTTTGTGGGCTACTACTAACTTGTGGTTGTTCATTAAAGCTATTAGCAGCACTAGCTGGTAGTGCAGCTATCAAGTTAAATGACAAAGTTAGTCCTATTAACGACAGGACAATACCAAACTTCGTTACCATGAAGAATGCCTCCTTTTTGGGCGGTAGGACACCCTTGGATCGAATCTCCCCTGGTAAGTTAGATCTTGATCCAAGGGCATCAACTTTTTATGTGGATGATTGATCGGCTGTCTATTGGACAATCAAGTATTTGTAGGTCGGGTCGTGCATTTTTAATGCTCCAAAGTCCCTCGTGTGTACTTGATGCCAACCTTCTATAACTTTGCAAACGTGATCTACAGTGCTGTCTGTCAACACTGGACTCGATAGTCCTAATTCAGTCAGTGGGAACTGGATGCGATCGCCTGCTCGAAGAGTAGCCAGCATTTTTTTAGCTGGCTCAATTTGAGTTTCAGTTGTCATGACATTAACCCTTGTTAATTAGGTTTGATGTACAACTAGCTCTAGAATTCCAGAACTAGCTCGTCTTCTAATGGCGCGATCGCGCCACGCATATCAGTGATAAAAGCTTTGATTGCATCTAGTCCTGTGAAGCGATCACCGTTTCTGTTGCGGTATCCTCGTGCAGTCCAGCCAGTCCAACCAGCTTGCTCTCCAACTTCACCAAGTTCTAAAGTCAGTGCCTCAACTTCTGGTTCGTTAACTGCTGCTTGTTTGAACTTCATAACTTCAGCCTGCTTGCGATTAAGTTGCTGTTGCAGTGCTTCTACACTTTGTTTGAGTTGCTTGTTCTCGTCAACACTTTGACGATACTGTTGAAGTTCAAGATTTTGCTGTTCAACTGTTTTAGTCATTTCTTCTAGCTTCTCAACTAATGGTGAGTACTTGGATTCCAAGTCAGTATTGATAGCTTTCTCTGCTTCTTGGGTGAATGTCTTCTCCCAACGACTAGGGTTAGCAGCTTCGTCAGCCATGAACTGTTTTAGGCGTTCATTCTCTGCCTTGATAGCTTGCAATTCATTTTCTAGTTGTTGAACCTGATTGATTTTCTCCTTACTTGCTTCCAAGGTTGTCAATGCTTCTTGGTATTTGTTGGTTAATTGCTGGGCGTGAGTTTTAGCCGCATTTAGTTCATTGGCTACCTCTTGCTCTACTTGGGAGCGCAATTCACTTTTGAGTCCAACTAATAGCTCAGTGCGAATTTGCTTTTCCCACTCAGCTTTTAATGCCTCAATCTCAGATTGGGTGTAAATCTTTTCACTGTTATTGTTGTCGTTGCTGTCATTGGATTCAGAACCACCAGCACCAGAACCAGAACCAGAACCAGAACTTTGAGGTTGAAAACCAAAATTGTCTAGAACTGATTTGATATGCCCAACGGTAACAGATGGTTCATTATCCTCACCTGCTTCCGTTGCTGCTAGTAGTTGGGCTTGTTCCCGAACACTCTCCTTATCTGAATCAGACAAGTTATACAAACTATTGATTTCTTCCCAGTCACTATCTTTGGCTAGTTCATTAGGATTAGCGAAAATTGCACAATCAGTTAGAACTAGGTTTTTGAGTTGGCTGGTTTTGAATAAGTGTTTAGTAGGACTTCCTTTGGCTGCGATCGCATCAAGGTAAACCCACCAACCGTTAGGCTCCTTTTTATCTACTATCGTTCCAGCTTGACCTGCCCAATCGCGATCTCTCGTTACGGTAATCCTGTCACCAATAGCAAGAACAGGAACTTCTTCAACCCACTTCTCTAACTTTTCAGGTGCAAATTTAATTGTTAAACCACAGGGGAATTCTAAAGTGATTATTCCATCGTCTGCTTTATCAACAACTTTACCGATTTCGCCGTTCCAATCATCCCGTTCTACTACAACTGCATAATGTCCAACTTTTAACTTTTTGGACTTTAATGCACGCTCACAATCATTTGCTGATTGTTTACCACGCTTTACTAATGCCACCATGAAGTTGTGACCAATTGCAGAAGCTACAGGCAATTTGGTAATAGCTTTATGACTCCAACCTTGAATGTTGGTAGGTAGCCAATCTTGAACTTGCTTGGGCAGCTTCATCCACCATTCTGCTAACGCCAATGCTGAACTTGCCCAACTTCTTCCAAACCCGCCCCAATCACTGCTATTAAGCCACTTCCTGAACTTTCTTTCGCCAGATTTTTCGCCATGTATTGAATACATAGAGATTTTGATATCTATTAACTTGCGCCCTTCTTCCACCATGCCCAATAAACTATTTTTGATAGTTGTGAAGGATGAGGAAATAACTGACGCTGCGCTGGCTTCTATTTCAGGATTTTCTAATAGATGTTGGTTACGGAATTTAGGTTGTTTAACTTTGCGGGTTGTTGCTGTAGTTTGAGTGGTCACAACAGTTTTAACTTCAACAGTGGTAGCAGTTGAATTTTCAGTGGTAACAGTCATGGTTCTATCCTCTGTAGTAAGGTGATTTAGGTTTATGTTAAAAATTGAATCAATACTATCTGTGGCTCTACTCCAAAGAGTTTTGCCAAATCTTAAATCGGTGATTGCTACTCCTAATTCTTGGAGTAGATTAGAAGCATCTTTAAATTCATGTTGTGAAAGTTGTGTTTTTTCACATATATATTTCTCATCAATCAAAAGGTTGTAGTGCAAGCGTTGGTAAAGCTTCTCAGCATTCAGTTCAACTGTTGTAAGTGGTGTTAAATCTGATGGTTCTAACCAATACTCAATGGTTGTTTTATTGTCGGCAGTCCACGCAACTTTTGAGCCGTCCTGTACCCAACGTGATACTGTGCCAACTAATCCAGCAACCCTGTTTAACTTAGGATTAGTGGAGGTGCAACGTGCGCGATCGCCTGCTTTTAAGTTGTAATCATCTGGTGTTGAAGCTGCAACTTGAGTAACAAACGGTTTGATAGCAAGTGCAATCGCTTGTGCCATTAAGCAAGGAACACCGTTTCCTATAGCACTACCCGCACTCCAGGCTTCATCAGGAGGTAGCCAGAACCAATCTGGAACGGAACACAACCTAGCAGCACCGCGTACTCCTAAATTTTTCCAAGTCCCATCAGGGAATCTAATATTAATAGCGTTATTGCGGCTGCAATACCGTTGGTCTAGCCAAATGCTTTTGCGAATAGTCCAGCATGGAGCAACAGGTGATTTAACGTTTGGTAAGCTCCAAGGGGCTACTCGTTCAATCAGTAGTGGCTCGCTTAGAAAACTTGCACCTAACCTTTGAACTTTTTCTAACTGTTTTTCAGTTGGATAGACAGTTTCAGCATCTTTGAGTAAATCGCTTACAGCCGAGAGCCAACCAGTTTTTGTACCTGTTGGTGTAGGTAATGGAGTAGGTAATGGAATGGCTGGTGCATTCAAAACAGCGATCGCCACAAATCGTTTTCTGTCTTGGGCAACGCCATAATCAGCAGCGTTTATAACTCCTGAAGTAATGTTGTATCCCAACTGTTCTAAAGTATTCCCAACAATTTCCCAAGACTCAGAACCAGCGTATTCTGGTACATTTTCAGCAACAAATACTGGTGGTAGGAAATGCTGGATAGCTTTAGTTGCAGCAGTGGCTACGGCTATATCAACTTCTGTTTCTTTCTGCTTAGGATTGCTTTTAGACAGGTTTTTGCATGATTGAGTTAGTACTAGGACGGCTACTCTTTCTAACTCTGTAAACCCTGTTTGGGCAACCTCTTGTAAAGTGCGGCGGATAACTCGCGAGTCAAAGTTGCTCTCGTATATATCTGCGATCGCATCACTTAGTTTTAGGTCATTTGGGTCACGGTCGATGTTCCAGACACTGCGAATGCCAGCAGCTTCAAAACCAGCCGACATAATGCCAGCACCGCCGCACAGATACCCAGCAGTAGGGGCATCAGATGGCAGTGTTGGTCTAGATGCAGTTGCCCAGGATGGGGGCATAGGGGTAGAGAAAGTCTCTCTCCCTACGCTGCCAATCTCCGTTAACGAGGTACTGTTTTTAGATTGTGTAATTGAGCAGGTTGCTAACATAGAAGTATTTCCATGTTCTTGGAAATCCCCCAATCCCTGCTTATCCGCCAAGATTATCCAGGGATTGGGGTTTGCCTTTTTATGGCTAGTTTTAGAATAACATGATATAAATCAAAATGATACAAACTAATACATATAGTTTTGTTACAAGATAAGATAAATAACACTGGGATAGTGCTAGCTGAAACAAACAAGTAGACTAGCTGTATAAACGTATAGATATCAAAGATGCCAGCAGAGCGAGTACCAATTGATGTAACAGGCTTAAAGGAGCGTATTGAAAAGGCTTTTCCAGACTCAGCTTGGAAAGAATTATCATTTGCTAAAAAAGCTAGGCTTGTACTGCTTGAAGGTTTAGGGAGTATTGAAAAGAAAAATTCACTGCCCCATGAACTACCACAAACAATTGCACAGCTAGTACAAAATAATTATCAAAAGCTTTCTGAATCAAACAGATTAAAAAACCTAGATGCAATTGCTTCTGGGGCAAAACCTAGCCCAGTAGATGTGCTACTAATTGCTGCTGAGTTACAAGTAGATTCGGTAGCTTTACACGATATGTACCTCAAGTCATTCCCAGAATGTGCCAATGGAACTTCTAAAACTCATTAATCTCCCAGGCTGGAACTGGAAACTACAACATACTACGGCGATTCTTGATGCTCCATCTCATTCAGCCGCACTAAATTTGTTACAAGGTAATATGTGTGCGATCGCTGCGACAGCGGCTAAATTAGGAGGAATGGTAGAGATTAGATTCCCCGGATGTCAGACTCCAGTAAGAGTTACAGCTTCTATGGCTCAGTCGATCATGGCTATGTCAGGTTCTAATACTCAGTCTAGTGCGAGTATAAATTCTATGTCATCAGTTACTTCAGCTATTCTTAATCAAGACAGTTTTGATATTAACGAACTGTACTTTGATCCCAACCCTGTTTATATCTTTGGGCATTACGACCATACGATTTTGTTTGCTAATGCAGCAGCCTTAAAAGCTCAAGGTAAAACTGCCAGTGAAATAATTGGCAAAGATGGTGCTAGCCTGGATCTTCCAGAAGAATTGGACAAAATAATTGATTATTTAGATAAAAGTCCTGGTACTTCTCTTATGGAGTACGAATTTCCAGGCTACCGATGGTATAAAGATCCAGATACTCAGATTTGGCGGCGAAAGAAAATGCAGTTTGTTGAGAATTGGTACAAAATTGACTTCATGGATCAACCAGCACGATTGGGAAAAGTGTTATCAGCCGTTGATTTGTAATCTGAAATGAATGTTGGAAATTATTCAGATTAGCTCCCTGCCTCAACTATCCTATGAAGGAGATTCTTTAATCAGTCTCTATCAAGAGGTATTTGCTGAACCTCCAGAGTATCAAATTTGGAGTAGGTCAGAATTAGAGAGTATCTTTGCTGATTATTGCGATCGCGGATATTTATTTGTAGCTGTTGACGGCTCAATTCCAGTAGGATTTTGTGCAATTATTCCTTTCATTAGCTCCTCAATTTGGTGTTCTACAGCTAGTGATGGTTTTAATTCCATAGTGATTGATTCTCAACAGCTTTATTCGCAATTAGAAATTGATGCACAACGAGCTTGGTATATTGCAGATTTAGGTGTTAGCTCGAAATACCGTCGTCAAAGTTTGGCAACTGAGTTACTTAAAGTTGCTTGTTCAGGTAGACACCCTGTTATAATCCGTGTTTCCTTATGTAGAAAAAGCGCGATCGCGCTTTATAAAAAGTTAGGCTTTCAACCACTTAATTTGTTTCAAAATGCTAGTTATAAACAAACCAATGGCGAAGTAAAAGCTTTTGAAAAGATGCTGATGATTTTGAAATAATCACTCTTTGCAATCTTAGGTTTATCGTCTATTAAAGATCCCCGTCTAAATCACTTTCTTTAGATGGGGATCTTTAAAAAAACTTACCTAGAGGTAGGTGTAAGCTTCATAAATTTGAACAGAATATTAAGTACAGCATGAGGAACTCGTGGGAGCGATAGCTATGAAAAAAATAAAAAATAAACAGCATAAAGTCAAAAAAAGTAAAGAGCGTCATCGGAAAACGCCTCAATATAACAAAAGTCATAATTCGATGGATGCAGCCTATCTTAAGCTGATAAGAACAAACCAACTTTCTGCCAGAGATATTGATAGTTATATTAGGGAAAAACAGGAGAGAGAGAAACGCCGAAAAAACGCTGAAATACGAAGAGACTGGCTTTTAAATTACAATTTGAGACTGTCATCGCTTCACGAAATAGCTTTTGGTCTAAGCAAAGGAATTAGTGATGCTGGTACTACTTTTATTGAGTATATATATACAGATTGTCAAGACTACTTGCCCGCAGGAACACCAACAACGCCTGAGTCATACGCCGAGTCCTGTATGGGCGTCAGAAACTATGTCATAAATGACATAGCTTTGAGCTTTAAGTCCATGCAGTCATGGCAGGAAGATTGGGAAAGGGTTAGAGAAGAAAAACTAAAATTAGAATGGTTGACAGATTTTAAGTTGAATGAAGATTATCCTCGCATTATATTTTTGAATGAGCGTCTAGCTAGTATTGAAAGAACTATCAAATTGATAAAACAATGTGATTACTCAACCCATAGAGTAGTTTGTGTTGCAGATAGAGAGCCTGTATTAGTGTCGCTATCCAGCCTTGAAAATAGTATTTTTGACGAACATGATAGGAACTGGGTTTGCAACTTTAACGCCAGCCATATTTGTGTTGGTAACTTGGAAGAGTGCTTGGATAAATGTAATTACATAAATGAGGATATGGATAAACCACTTTTGAAGAAGGTGTGTTTGCATACTGGACATGGAAGTGGGCTTTTTTCCAACATTGAATGGAATCCAATAAAAGCAGAAAAACTGAGAATAGGAGCTAGTATTTGCTATGAAAAAGCTTAAAAACAAACAACATCAGCTTAATAAAAGCCAACAGAAAAAACGGAAGGAATCTAACTATAACAGGAGTCGTAATTTGGGTGATACTAGGACTACTCTCAAGTGGGTAACAGAGCAGGCTTCGGAAGCGAGACAGATTGCAGCGAGGGAAACAGCAAAGCGCCTTATAAAAGCCGAAATGCGGGTAGACTGGTTAAAAAATTATAACTACCGATTATTCTTGCTCCATCAAAAAGCCCTTAAATTTATTAAAAGAAATAATGACCTTGGGGCTATTTCTCTTGAGTACATATCTACAGATTGTCAAGATTATTTACCGCTAGGAGCGCCAACAACTATCGACTCACATTTAGAGTTTAATATGCACGTAAGAAACAACGTCATAGTAGATGTATCTTTGGGTTTTGAACCTATAGAATTGTTCCAGCAACAATTAAAAGACTTACAGCAGGAAAAACTAGAATATACACCAGATATAGTTAATGCTGACTATTTCATTGAGCAAATAGATGGATATATAGCTAGTACCGAAAGAACTATTGACTTGATACAGAAATGCGATCGCTCAACCCACAGAGTAATTTGTATTCCGGGAGTAGAGGCATTAATAGTCTTGATAGAAAGTATTGAAATTGGAAGTAGTATCTTTGACGAACACGATCTTCATTGGGTTTGTGGTTTTGGTGCAGATTATATTTGTGTTGGTAATTTAGAAAAATGCTTGAATTTATGTAATTACATAAATGAGGACGTGGATAAGCCACTCTTAAAAAAGGTATGCTTGCATACTGGAGATGGACGGGCGCTCTCTTCCAGCATTGAGTGGAATCCAGTAAGAGCAGAGAAACTCAGAAAAGATTACAAACACGATGTAGATGAAGATGGTTCCCTTATCGTGGCTCCGTAGAGTTATTGTTCGTGTTTCTTTGTATAAAAAAAGATTTAACTTTTAATTTTCCCAATAGAAAGCGGCTACCAAGACCGTGTAACCGCATTTTTCATTACTTATAACTTCCAAGCTTTGATAATCGCTTTTTGTGCTGAGTCTGCGGTTTTATATCGTCGTCGATCCCGCGAGCAAAACGGTTCTGCAATCCACTTACCATCAGAGGGTGAACGATAAAAAGTACCTAAAATTCGCATATTCTGCCAAACGCGGTAAACAATTCCAAAAGAATTAGAGGTGGAATCTATTTCGATTTCGCTGAAAATGGCTTCTCTTGCTTGAAAATCGGTTTCTAATTTAGCTTCTAGCTCAAGAACATAAGTGATGTCTGAATCGGCACTCGAAGCTGTTGCTTCCGTAGCTTGTACGGAGCTTGCGGTTGTTTGTATCATTGAAATTACCTTGATGGCGAGGTGGCAGTTAGCATAGATTTCTCAGGTCAGCAGCTAACTGTCTTGTTGAATATTTATTAGTATAGCTCACGGTATACCGTGAGCTATACTAATTTGCCACTTAGTAATATCAGAATATGTTATAGGTCGTCGCGGTATACTGTGAGTAGACGCAATAACATCTGCATATGGCAAACCCGCAAAACCTGACACCATTTCCTCAAAAGACAGAGAAGCCTTTGGCAAAGCGACCTATATCGGTAAAACTTGAGGCAGATATAGATGAATTGGTGCGATCGCTCCCAGATACATCAACTTGGCTGCGGCGAGTAATCACCGAAGCCGCTCAACGAGAACTCAAAGATAATTAGTGCTGTTGATGAATGAATTAAATTACAAAAATAATAAAATTTGTTTAAGTTAATGTTTATAGTTAAATCAAAATTTAATGCACAGCTAAACAATTAATTATTGAATGTTTAGTTATTGTAAATTATCGATATGAACAATATTACAATTTTATTAAGTTTAGCTCTATGATTATTGCATGGCAAAATTAGCTGATGAACTTAATGAGACGATTTGGAGTTTGAAACGGCAGTTATTGAATATAGCTGATAATGCCAAAGCAGCAGAATTTGTTCTTCTAGAACGTTTTGGCGAAACGGATAGAACTATTTCTTACCTGGATGAGCTTCAGAGTGTTGGCGAACAAGCAACTGAACGATTTTCTCAGTTTTCTAATATTCAAATTAGGATAGCGAATGCCCAACCCGATGTTTTTCCCGATATGCTGGATCTAGTGAACCGAATTGTTGCAAATACTCAAGAAAGAATTCCGGCTCTAGAACGTAGTATCGAAGAAATTAAAACTGAGTGGAGATTGCCATGAATAACCAACCATATATGCCCAATCCAGAAGTTGATAAACGACTTTTAGGGAATTTGCGTCGCGCTCGTTTAGAAATGGAAGAAGTGGGTTTTCAATTAGAAGAAGTGATTGCTAAGTTGGACGATAATCTGCGCCAACAACGATCGATAAGGGTACAGCGATCGCTTAATCGCTCAAGAACTGAAGGGTAACGTTTCTGCTGGGCGATCACTTGTTTTGGTGATGCTAGATGAAGCGCGGTATTATTATCAATTTTTCCCAAAATTTACTCTTTTTGCAAAATAATCTTGCAAAATATCAGCAATCGAATGGTGAAGTTAAAACTTTTGAAAAAACGTTGATGATTTTAACTTAGTTGAACGCGATCTAGTACCCCAAAGCTGAGGGACTTAACTGCGCTCCGTCAACAGGAATATTGGCACCGTTAATCCAACTAGCGCGATCGCTTAAGACAAAAGTTGCGACCTTAGCGATTTCAGGCAGTGTTGCCAACCGTCCTTGTGGAAATTCTTGTTCTGCGAATTGAGCAAACAGTTCTGGGTTATTTGCTTGAAATTTTTCCCAACCGCCATTCGGAAAAATAGTTGAGCCTGGACTTAAAGCATTAATCCGAATGTTATATGGTGCTAGCTCATATGCTAGCGATTTAGCTAAATAAATTTGGGCAGCTTTAGCACAGCCATACTGAGCTTTGGGTTGTGGTTTAGTCCCTGAAATAGATGCAATCAAGAGAATGCTTCCTCCACCCTGCTGGTTCATCAAAGGGACACACAAACGAATCGTATTGACGCAGTGGAAGAGATTAAGCTGAAATGTTTGTTCCCAATCAGATGGGGTCGATTCCAATAATCCTTTTCCAAAAACTCCGCCAGCGTTGCAAACCAAAAAGTCAATTTTGCCTAGTTTTTCAGTACTCTGCTGAATAAACTTTTCTAGTTGATCTTGTTTAGTTACGTCCGCTACTGCACCATAAGCTTTCACCCCATAGAACTGAATTTTGCTTAGGGTTTCCTCAATAAATTCATTACCCCTAGCGCAAAATGCAATATGGCATCCTTCAGATGCTAATTGTAATGCTATAGCCTGCCCTATTCCCCTGCTGCCCCCAGTAATTAGTGCGATTCTGCCTTCTTTATTCATAAATTCTCTCCATTATTTGACTGTATATTTACTTAAATTAAGTTTTAATCTCAACGCCTTTGACAGTATAGTGTAGCTATTATTTGCTATCATCCTCAGAAACTATTTTAATCAATTCCAAAAGCGTACAAGCTGCGTAATTTGAAGAATTTAGTTTATTGATGGCATTAATTAATTGACCTAACGTTTCTCCTCCAATTTCGGGTAAAACATCCTGGGTTTTTAATCGATAAATGCTCGTTGGGTGAACTCCAAAAGTACACATGGTTTGAGCGTAGATCTTCCTCTCTAAGTTGATCGCTTGATTAACGAAGTAATTATGGTACAATTCATTACATTTAATTTAAATAAACCAGGGTGTTTTTTCGAGAGTTGGATGTAAATGAAAGGATTGTTCTTGTCTGAGAAAAGCTGCGGTAAGGTATGCAATATTCCCAGCATATTTAGTTGTGATGGGTTCAGCACATAGCGAATCAGTAGAGCCCCAATTAAGTTTAGTCAGACTCAGAACTTGAACCGCTAATGCTTTCAGGTCTGGTTCTGAATTTGGGGTTCCTAATGGTCGTTCCGTTCTAACATTAATCTCAAGCATCTGAGGGGTTCCCAGTGCCTTCCGATAAGGGTTATAGCCTGTAGTAGAAAGATAAATTTGATGTGGAGACGCAATTACATAGCTACCCCGACTTAGGCTGCCATCAGTTTCAGGGCGACTATTATACAGCCTAACATTATGGTTCATATTTAGCCAGACAAATGTATAAGTTCCGTGTGGGCGCACACTCCGGGCAGCATCTAAAATTGCCTTCCGGTCTTCTTGTGAGAATTTAGCAGAATAGTGAAAATAAATGCTTGGAGTTTCAGACAGAGTAAGACGTTCCAATGTTTGCTTAATTAACATTTTAAAATATTTTTTGCGCTCATCATAAGCAAACGTTTCGGTATTACCGGAATAGAATTCCCACCTTCCATACTGGTTGAAAACGTTAGCATATCCCATTAAACGCTCAGACCCACGCTGCCCATTTTGCGTATATGAAAGACCTACAAAAAAATCAGCATCAGGAATTGCATCTGGTAAAACCCAAGGTGTCACACCACACTTGGCAACGATATTTAAAGCTAAATTCAAGTCTTTCCAGTCAGGATTTTGGATGGTTGGTGTGTCAACCATTTGACAAGGAATACCCTTTTCAAGCAATAATCTTTTGATTCGGTAGTAAGGAGAGTTCTCATCATCTGCTGCATAACCCTTTTCAGGCGTATATACAAGAAATATACGACCTAAATGCTCGTTTCCCACCCATTCAGGATGTTCGCTAAGTAAGCGTTTGCATTCTTCAAAAGTATGATGTAATGAATGAACAGTAATAATTGAATTATAGGTAAACCGCGTACTAAAAGTTCTTTCTGCACCTCGATATTTATATTTACCCGCTTTCAATCTATTAATCAAAGCTGCCATATCCCCACGTAACTCATGGGAACAAATTGGAATAATTTCTATATTTTTTGGATGCTTATCATAAGCACCAAATTGGGTAATTCCTTCCCGGATGTCTGTCGATTCCTGATGGCGATAAAATTCAACACTTGGTTCAGGTAAGCTATAAACTTGAAAGGGATTTGCAGAATCTCTCTGCCGGGATAAAGAAACGAAACTTGGTTGAAGTGTAATACGCATCCCAGTTAACATTAAGGGGAATACTGCCTGACTAATGTCTGTAGCTACTGCTTGTGTCTTTTCTGCGCGGATTCTCGCCGCATTTGGTTCAGAAGCTAGGCTATGTTGTTTGATGGCTCGATTCAGGTCAAACCTAATACCATGTTGCTCTAAAATTCGCTCAATTAATGCTTTATGTAGATTGGGAATGACCTTGTTATTAGGAACTTTTTCTTCCTGTTTAAAATCAAAAAAATATATTTTAGTCCATTCATTGTCCACTGAAATAATTTTGCCAACTTGCCAGCCATTCCAGTTAGCTACAGCTGTTTGACCAATGAACTCGTTAAAATTCAATTCGGTCAAGAGAGCCGATAAAGAATTAACATTCTTTACTTGCAGGTTGTAATCAAGACAAAGGTATAACTTTCCCCAGTACTGCCGTAACTGAAATGAATAGGCGGGATAGAATCTGACAAATTTATCAACGGTTTTAGATAGGGGGACATTAACCCCTTGGCGATGTGCTACCAGTCTGCTGAATTTAAAGCTATCGATATACCAACCATTAGCTATAAGGGCATCCTTGAGAGCCATCATGATATCTTGATATCGATGATTTAAGTAATTAATATCGGGATTTTGCCCCTCTTCTAAGATAAAAGTCAGAGGAAACAAATTAGAGAACTCAGTAGATGGTAGTGCAGAAGTTGATTGAAGTGCTGCTTCCCGTTCAGTTGAATTATTGACTAAGATAACAGTAGTTTGAGACTCGCTGACTGTATATTTAGGAGCAGGCAAGTTCAGCTTAGTCATTTCATCACGCATTCGCTTAGTGCCTTCACTGAGCGCCCTGACAAATGCAGCACCCCGCTCATCGCGCATCATTTTCAACCACTCGATGAGTTTGGGGTTGCGCGGAGTAGAATTGAGGATTGTATTCTCAAGTGAAAACCGTTCCGGAACATCACGATCTCTCTGTTGAAGACGACCTGAATTGCGAACAATGAAAGCATCCTTGTAGGATTCACATTCAATTGGCAATCCAATCGCATAGTCGCGGTGAGCCACAGCATTGACTATGGCTTCATCAACGGCGATATAAGGATACTCTGGTTCTTCAATAAAACCCCCACCTTCAGGATTTCGTTTTTGGTAGAGCTTGAAAAATCCAGACTCTTTAAAGAAAGTTCTTAGATCGCGGATTTGTTTAGTTATTGACCCGCTAAACTTTTTTTCAAAAGTTGGTAATCCACGAGTATTTATGCTTTCAGAAGTCGTTTCAAAGCGCAGCAATCGAATGTACGATGCTGGGATGACTCTCTGTGGATTTGAAGCAAAAAATAGAAGACCTGCATTTGTAAAATTGTATCCCACTCCATCTCGCACTAAAGCTCCAATTTGATAGAGGAGTTCGTCATCACTGTACTCATAGTGACTTTCTGATAAAAATAACCGACGGAATTCTTGCAATACAGCTTGGTCTAGATCCCTCTGGTCGTAAGCACAGCAGTAGACTTGCTCAAAATCAACAATCTTTTTATCCCGTTTTAACTGTTCTCGTTGATCGTGAATCAAAAAAATATTTTGGGAACCTTGTCTTCTCCAAGCGCGTGGTGAATTTCCTATGGTTTCACAGATTCTCTGGGCTGTATATGGGATATATATCAGACAAATTTTATCAGGAGTATCAAAGTCATTTTGACAATCAAAAAATTTGGCTTGAGCAGCTTGGTTGCACAACATCTCATTGAAGTTCGTCAGTCTACTCCTTTGTGAATCAGAAAGATGGCTGATTCCTTTGACTTCACCTCTTGTAGAAATACCAATTACTAAAAGACTGCCCGACTTATTTGTATTGGCAAATGCAGAAATGCACTCTGCGAGCTGGTCTACAACACGATTCATTTCAGTAGAGCTAACACAACCATTTTGTCCAACTCGTCCTGCTTCCTTCCGATCAAAATACTGACCCTCAAAGTCTGTATCATCTGGTGCTGTCAAAAAGCTCCAGTGCTGGTTAGGGTATTCAAAGACTTCTCTGGGGTCAGTCATTGTTGAAGTTTAATAGTTGAAAATTAATTGAGCTAGTAGTTTCCTATCGTAGCGATGTAGCCCAGTTTTTGCCTGGTAGTTATACTTGTTGGAGTAAAATAAATGGAAAAATTATTAAGTATAGTCGTTTATGTTTCAATATAGCGCGGTTACGCGAGTCGGTTTCCAACTCAATCCTTGTTAGCACTTCAATTTCCGATAGCAGCCGTAACAGCAATGTTTAGTTGGAAACCTGGCTACATTGCCCTTTTTCCCATCGTCTCTAATTCATGAAGGGCCATCGCCCTATTGTTAACCGTTGCAACTGCGGGTGTTAGCTAGATTTAGCAAATGTAGCTACAAGACCTTGCCGCGTGTTCTACTTTTGCTGTATTTCTGCTATATGTCGGTTGCAGCCTGGTCTTACGGAATGGTTCCATTGCTGATACTGTTGGCGAAGTCACACATGGCAATCGCGCAGGTAGGAAATGAAATGGTTCAGGGCTTTTAAAGCAGCTTTAAACCCTGGAGATTGTTGCCCTAATTTAATATCTTACAATGCACAGTACCATTTGTTAATTCACCTGCTACGTTTATTTCTCGTTGAAGAAATAAACGTAGCAGGGTTTTTTACAATAACTTTCGATATTTACTTTTCCTCCTACCTTTACTCGTTCAAAACCTTTAGCTTTGATTTCCTCATCATTCATCGCATGAAAGTTGGTGATCTTTCAATCTCAGTAGTTTGCAAACTTCGATACATGGAAGCACATCAGTTCTACCATCTGGTATTTTTTCAGGGACAGGTTCAGATTGTAAAGCAGCTTCAGATAAACCAGGGTCTGTATAACTATTAGTAAAATAGTTAATTTTTTTATCTTTTTGGCAAAAGACGGTACGAGCTAGAGACGATGTGGAAAAGTAACTTTTTTTTTATAAATCCAAATTATTATGGTTAATCAAGCTAAATGAAGCGTATCGTCTATCTAAATTCACTTTCTAACGCGCTATTCCACAAAGAGAATAAATGCGATCGCATTAAAGTAATTACTCCCAATATACAAGCAGCAAGGGTATGGCAATCGCCACATCAAACCTTGTCAAGTATTGCCGAGTCTATAGTTCGCGCCGAAGGCTTAAATATAGCACCAGTCTTAATTGCTCACCGTCTCATACGTCATGCTGTGGCAGAAGTAATTGAGACATCAGATATTGAAGGAACTGCTCGCACTCTCACACCGACAGTAAAATCTATCTTACGTGCTGGAACAGACTTACAGATATTGGAAAACGTAAGTTCACCTCGAATTAAACAACTGGCTTGTTTAACCCGCACTTATACCTCTCATCTTAAAGAAGCCGGATTTTTAGACCTAGCGGAGGTTTTATGGCAAGCAATCCGCCTAAATCCTCAACGCCAGCCCATTTTATTGTACGCTTACTTCCATCCTTCTCTTGACGAGTTGGCATTTATAAATGCTTTGGCAGGAGATGGGAGCGCCATGCTTCTCCCTTGCCCTAACTCTGAAATCTTTGCAGACAATCAGGAAACGATTGGGTGGCTACTACAACAAGGTTGGCAAGTAGAGGTAGGTACAAAACAAGTTCCCACTCTGGGCAAACAGTTACAAGATTGCTTTCTTAACAAAACTGCTCTATCCTCCGAAGTTCAGGCTCACGTTTACCCTCATTTAGAGGCTGAGGTGCGTGGTGTTTTGGCTCAGATCAAAAATCTCCTCAGTCAAGGAGTCGCAGCTAACCAGATTGTGATGGTAGCCAGGGACGAAACTCTTTATGGCCCTACTATTCTTGACGTAGCTAATGAGTATAACTTGCCAGTTCGCGCTCTCTACGCAATACCCTTAATTTCTACCCGTTTAGGAGCTTGGGTGCAATTATTACTACAAGCAATTCAAGACAAGTTGCCTTTCGAGTCTACTGCCAAGCTACTGAGCCATCCTCTTTGTTCAGGATTACCTGCTGAAGTTTGGTCAGAAGCCCGTAAAGTGCATCCACAGGGTCTTTTGGTTTGGCAGAGCTTGGGTATAAATCTAGCACTTTTAGATTGGCCGGAACAGGATACCCGTGCTGAGTGGGTACAAAGGTTGCAGGATGTACTCAATAAATTTGAAGTACGCCGACGCAGTGGACGGTGGGCGCGAGAAATTGTGGCTTTCTACGAACTGCAAGCTGGACTGGTGGAGTTGGCTAAACCGGAAACAGAATTTTTGAGCTTGGCTGATTTCGCTCAGGATGTGCTGGAGAGCCTGAATCTTTTAACTGTTCCCGCTCAACCGGGGCGCGGGGGAGTTGAGCTACATACGCCGCTTTCCTTGTTCGGAGCGAAGCTGGAATATGTTTTCGTATTAGGAGCCGCCGAGGGAATACTGCCAGCACCAATACAAGACAATCCGGTACTTGACTTTTACGATCGCAAGCAACTAGCAAAACAAGGTTTTCGATTAGAATGAGCCGCTCAAGCCGCACGAAGAGAGGCGATCGCTTTTTATTCTCTATTACAAACTCCCAGTACTGCACTGACTATTTCCTATCCGCAATTAATCAATAAGTCAGCGTCCCTACCCAGCCCTTATCTAACTCAATTGGGTCTCCAGCTTGTACCAGCACCACCGCTACCAGTAGCAAGTTGGGAAGAAGCAAGGCGAATTTATTTACTACGGAAGGCAGAAGGGGTATCAAGCCAGATCTTTTTGCCGGACGATCCAGTTTTATCTGATGCTGTTCACGCTTGGACTGTCGAAAGGCGGCGAGAAGGGGCAGAAGCTAGGGATGAGTATGACGGAATCATCGGTTTACCGCTAGATCCAACAACGCGAGTATTTAGTGCTTCTCAACTCACAGTTTTAGGTCAATGTCCGTTTAAGTGGTTTTCCCATAAAGTATTGAAATTGGTTGAGTTGGAGGAAGCAGATGAAGAGTTAAATCCAGGTGTTAAAGGTCAGCTTTACCACCGCAGTTTAGAGTTAGCGTTTAGCAAAGTTCTAGATGTAGCTGACTTACGTCAGGCTGGATTAGCAGAGTTAGAAAACGCCTTTCTTCAAGCTGAACAAGATGTAAAATTACCAAATCTCACAGCATGGCACACCCGCAGGGGCGAACATATTGAAGTTTTGCGTCGCGCTATCGTGCAGACTGACTTTCTACAACCAGAAGCAGAAATTGTTTGTTTAGAACAGCAGTTTGAGAGCGAATTGTATGGTTTAAAAGTAAGTGGACGAGTGGATCGGGTAGATCGCACTCCGCAAGGTTTAGTTGTAATAGATTACAAAACCAGTTCCACAAAACCTCTGGGAATTAAAGATGAGTCTGGCAAAGCTAATTTAGATTTACAATTGCCGCTTTACGCCCACGTTATACAAACAACTTTGTTTCCAGAACAATCAGTAGATAGTGCTTATTATTACTCTTTGAGCAGGGGTAAAAAACTCTACAAAACTAAACCCAGTGAAGAAACACTGCAAGCGATCGCCCAAAAAGTTAAAGACTACCTCCAAACCGGACATTATCCGGTAGAACCAGATATTGATCAAAATGTCTGCAAGTTTTGTCCCTATGACTTGGTTTGTCGTCGTGGGAACCGTTTAAACCGTAAGGGGGATTAGTTATGAATTTAACTTCAGAACAGCAAGCTGCTGCTTATGCCAATAATAGCGTTGCGGTTACGGCGGGAGCGGGAACAGGCAAAACTCATATGCTGGCGGAACGCTACATTCACCATTTGCGGGTAGACGACCTTTCGCCTTTGGAAATAGTATCAGTTACTTTTACAGAGAAAGCGGCGGCTGAATTGCGATCGCGCATTCGCTCTTCAGTGACAAATCAGTTACCAGAACGAAGCGATTTACTAGCAGAACTAGAAGCGGCGCAGATTAGTACGATTCACGCTTTGGCTACTCGGATTTGTCGTGAACATCCACAAGCAGCTAACGTACCGCCAGATTTTACAATTTTGGATGAATTAGAGGGGGCGTTGTGGTTAGATGAACGCTTAGAAGAGGCATTAGATACTCTACCCGCTTCTTTGTATGAGCTAATTCCTTACTCCTTAATGTCAGCAGCATTAACGATTTTGATTAAAGATCCGATTGTAGCTGAGATTTCGCTATCTCAAGGAATTGGATTTTGGTCTGAATTGGCAAGTAAGTTAAGACAACTGGCATTGTTTGAGCTATTAACTCATCCTGATTGGATATTGGCCTGTCAAGTTTTGTATGACTATTCCGGGCAACCTAGCGATCTAAGGGAACAAGCACGGCAACAAGTGCTCGATGCTATAGCTAAACTTCAAGCAGGAGAAGATTCAATCTCGGCTTTAGAGTTATTGTTAGAAATCAAACTGCGTGGAGGCAGTGCTAAAAAATGGTTAAATGGTGGGTTTGATGAAGTTAAAGAAGCGATTACTACTCTTAGGGATAATTTTACTAAACCTGCCTTGAAAAAAGGCTTAATTTCCCTAACTGTTGGGGAAAGTGATACACAGTTAGCGGCAATGCTTCCAATATTAAAGGAAGCTTTTGGCTTAGTACAAGATTACCTTACCAGTGCTAAACGTCACGCTAGGGCGTTGGATTTTGCCGACCTAGAAGTTAGTGCTTTGAGAGCATTAGAATCACCCGAAATCAGGTCTTACTACGCTCAAAGATGGAAAGCATTTTTAGTTGATGAATTTCAAGATACTAACCCCGTTCAAGGTAAAATTCTTCAGTCTTTGACCCAAGGAGCGGTGGTAACTATTGTTGGAGATGTTAAACAATCAATTTATGGTTTCCGACGTGCCGATGTATTAGTATTTCAAGCTTGGCGCGATCGCATTCTGGCAGAAGGTGGTAATGAAGTTATTTTAAGCACCAGTTTTCGCACTCATCAATTGTTAGTGCAAGATATCAATCAGATCTTTACCTTAGTTTTAGGTGAACTACACCAAGACTTGCAAGCTGATCGCACTCAATCTCCTCACTCTCTTCCGTCAATTCGAGTTCGTGTAGTGGAGGGAGATTCCGGTGCCAATAAAATTTTACGACAACGGGTAGAAGCTAAACACATCGCTGAGTTGCTTCAGGAAATGCTTAATACCCAAACTCTAGTCCACGATAAAAAAACGGATAGTTTACGTCCTATAGTCCCAGGAGATATTGCTATTCTTTCTCGCACTTGGGATTCTCTACAATTTTACGGCGAAGCTTTAGAAAGTATGGGAATTCCGGTAGCATTAGCGGGCGGCGGTAGCTTGATGGAGACGCGGGAAGCTAAGGATGCTTGGACGTTATTACGCTTTTTAGCCGATCCTCATGACGATCTAGCTTTAGTTGCAGTGCTGCGGAGTCCGTTTTTTGCGATTAACGATCGCATTCTATTTACTATTGTCCAAAACCAAGAAGCGGGAGTGAAGTCTCCAATTGAATGGTGGTCGAGGTTGAAAACAGCTAATATTTCCCAATTAAGCCGCCCCATTGAAGTTTTAACTCAACTATTGCGCGATCGCCACATTGAACCCCCCACTCGTCTTTTACAACTAGCAGACCGATTGACTGGTTATACAGCAGTCATTGCTAATTTACCAGGAGCAGAGCGACGACAAGCAGACTGGCGCGGATTCTTGGAACTGGTAAGAAAGCTCGAACATGGTAACAGTGATGTTTTTGACGTGGTGCGACGGCTCAAACGTTTAACAGCATCCGATGTAGAAATACCCCGCCTCCCTCTTCAGGCAGAAAACGCGGTTGCTTTAATGACTATCCATGCGGCTAAAGGTTTAGAGTGGTCAGTTGTGGTAGTACCTGACTTAACACGTTCTCAGCCAGCTAACACTGATGTGGTCTACTTCGATCCCACCTACGGGGTAGCGATGAAATTAGCAGATGAGAATGGAGAGGCGCAAAAGCCAGTTTTATTTGTGTACCTGGAGTATCTGCGAAAGCAACGAGAAGAGGCAGAGGCGCGACGAGTGCTATATGTAGCTTTAACTCGCGCCCGCGACCAATTAATTTTAACTGCAACCGACCCCAGCAAGGTAGGGGGACTAGACCAACTGCTACCCGGTCTAGAACTAGCTGGAATTCCGATAGAAACAATTCCTTTTGACTCAGAATCTGCTCAACCGCCCATCCTGCCTACACCAGTTTTACCGCCAGAACCTCCTCGCTTGCTACTTGATGCGGTAGGTTCGGGTTTGTTTGAATTGCCTGTAACTGCCTTGAGTGAATACGCCCGTTGTCCTAAACGATTTCAATTTCGCTTTATTGATGGTCATCCTGGTATAGGGACAGGAGTAGCGACAGCCCAACGGATAGGAACTTTGGTTCACAAAGCACTGGAACGTGATATCAGGGATGCAGACACACTAGCCGCTTTTGATTTAAGTGTAGGTCGAGAGTTGATAGACGAAGCGATCGCATTAGCCCAGCGTTTCGATTTATCTCCCTTTTTTGCACCTTTTCAGGAAATACAGGCACAACGAGAACAGCCTGTAACTTTAAATATTGGGCGGTTAAGGTTGAATGGAGTTGTGGATTTGTTGGGTGCAGATTGGGTACTCGATTTTAAAACTGACCAAGAGATGATTCCAGATCATCATCGCTTTCAACTTTGGGCTTATGCTCAAGCAACGGGACGGGCAACTGCTCATATTGCTTATCTGCGTCACGATCAGTTGCATACCTTTAGTGTTGCTGAGTTAGCAGCAACAGAGGTCGAAGCTCAAACTTTAGTACAGTCGATTTCTGATGGGCATTACCCAGCCGCTCCCTCTAGTTTAAATTGTGCTTGCTGTTCTTATGCCGAGCTTTGTCAAGAATGCTATCAGGATGATCAAGCAGAAACCAGCGTACAGGATGCAGAAGGGATGCAAGAGTTAATTCAGGGAGAAAATACGTTGTTATCTACTCTTCAGACCTCCGAATTTATTGATGGGGATTTTGTTCCGCCTTCAGTTTCTCAACCTTTGCTTTCTCCTAGAGTAGAGTTACTATGCTCTGAGATAGCCAGTCATATCGAACAAGCCCAGCAAATGTACTATCGTCTGATAGTTGTTGTCAATGATGATGCCACTGAAGTGATTGACTTTCGCCAGGTTAGTAAGGCTAGTGACGGTCGATGCATCAATATTAATCTGGAATTGAGCCAAAGGCTGTTAGAGTTAACTCAAAGGCAGCGATCGCTGAAAGTAGCTCGACTATTGTTAAATATCCTGGGGAATGCTGAAGATAATATCTTGTTTTTGGATCATTTAGAAATTCTCTTTGATCCTTCACTTCAGCTAAAACCTCTAAAGTGTCTTCAGGATTTAGCCCGCAACCGTACAATTGTTGCTTTATGGAACGGTAGATGGGAAAACAATCACCTAATTTATGCCGAACCTGGACACCCAGAATATTGCCGCTATCCCAAAGGTGATTTTTTAGTAGTCATTCCAGGTCAAGCTGAAAACAAATAGTTTATAGACAAAATAGTGCGATGAAATACGGCGATCTAATTAATTTTGAGCCTATTGAAACTGTTATTCAGTTACAGAATGCTGATGAACTCAGTCAAGCACAGCAGTTAGTTGCTACCTATGTCATTTCTGAGGAAATGGCTGAACGGTTGCAGAATTTGGTATTTCCTAACTTGCAGTTTGACCAACCTGCTGATAATAAAGGCATTTTTGTAGTTGGAAATTATGGTACTGGTAAATCTCACCTAATGTCAGTATTGAGTGCGATCGCCGAACACTCGGAACTACTCCCATATTTCCAGAATACCCAAATAGCCGATAGTACCAAAGCGATCGCCGGGAAATTTAAAGTCATTCGTACCGAACTCGGCTCAACCACAATGGATTTGCGCGAGTTTGTTTGTTCACAAATAGAAGAAGCATTATTTCAATGGGGGATTGAATTTCAGTTTCCTCCTAGAGATAAAATCCCTAATCATAAAGGCGTATTTGAAGAGATGATGACGGCATTTCATCAGCTTTATCCCGATCAAGGATTGCTGTTATTAGTTGATGAAATGTTAGATTATTTAAGCACTCGTAAAGACCAAGATCTATATCTTGATCTCAGTTTTTTAAGGGAAATTGGCGAAATTTGTAAAAATTTAAAATTCCGTTTTATTGCTGGATTACAAGAAACATTATTTGATAGCCCTCGATTCTCTTTTGCAGCAGATGCTATTCGGAGAGTCAAAGACCGTTTTGAACAAATTTTAATTGCTCGTAAAGATATTAAGTATGTAGTCTCAGAGAGGCTGTTGAAAAAGACTGCCGAACAGCAAGTAAAAATTCGAGCATACTTAACACCTTTTGCTAAGTTTTACGGCAATATGAATGAACGAATAGATGAATTTATCCATCTATTTCCGATTCATCCTGATTATATTGATACTTTTGACCGAATCGCTGTTGCCGAAAGGCGGGAAGTATTAAAAACTTTATCGCTAACTATGCGGAAATTGTTACATCAAGATATACCAGCAGATTCCCCTGGATTGATTGCTTATGATAGTTATTGGAGCTTACTAAAAGAAAATCCTGCTTTTCGGGCAGTTCCAGATATTCGAGCCGTAATTGATTGTTCTCAGATATTAGAATCTCGCATTCAGCAAGCTTTTACTCGTCCTGCTTATAAGCCTATAGCATTAAGAATTATTCATGGTTTATCGGTACATCGTTTAACTACTGGCGATATCTATTCATCTCTTGGCGCAACGCCAGATGAGTTACGAGATAGTTTGTGCTTGTACAATTCAATGGTAGCTGAATTAGGCGGTGAGCCTGCTGAGGATTTGCTTTCTTTAGTAGAAACAACTTTAAAGGAGATTCATAAAACTGTTAGTGGGCAATTTATCTCTGCTAATTCTGATAATCGCCAATACTACATTGACCTAAAAAAAACAGATGATTATGATGCGCTAATTGAAAAACGGGTTGAAAGTTTAGATCCTACTCAGTTGGATCGTTACTATTATCAAGCCCTCAAACAAGTAATGGAGTGTAGCGACCAAACTTATGTAAATAATTATAAGATTTGGGAGCATGAACTAGAGTGGACGGCTAAAAAAGCAACACGCCAAGGTTATCTCTTTTTTGGTGCGCCTAATGAAAGATCCACTGTTGCTCCAGCACGAGATTTTTATCTATATTTTATTCAGTATTACGAGCCACCTGTATATAAAAATGAAAAAAAAGCTGATGAAGTATTCTTTAAACTAACTAATGTTGATGATACTTTTAAGCAGAATTTAGAAAGGTATGCTGCCGCATTAGATTTAGCTTCTACTTCTTCAGGAGTAGCTAAAAAAAGCTATGAGGATAAAGCTAAAAGTTACTTGCGAAATTTAGTTAATTGGCTGCAAGAACGGATAACTACTGCTTTTACTGTCATCCATGAAGGGAAAAGTAAAACTTTATCAGAATGGCTCAAAGGTGTTAGGGGAATTAGTGGCGCTCGTGCTAATGTGCGGGATATTGTTAATGCAGTTGGTTCTAATTGTTTGGCGGCTCATTTTGCGGATCAAGCCCCAGAATATCCGACTTTTAGCGTACTAATTACTAAAGATAATCGCAAGCAAGCTGCTCAGGATGCTTTGCGCTTTTTGAAGGGTACTACAAAGACACAACAGGCGATCGCTGTTCTGGATGCCTTAGAATTGTTTGATGGAGATAAGCTAGATCCCCATCATTCTAAATATATTAATTATATTCTTTCCCTACTTAAACAAAAAGGATCGGGTCAAGTTCTCAACCGTTCTGAACTGATTGCAGATGTTTTAGGAGTTGAATATATGGCTCCTAATCCGTATCGCTTAGAACCTGAATGGGTGGTAGTTTTAACCGCCGCCTTGGTTTATAACGGGGATGTAGTGCTGGCGGTTCCAGGGAAAAAATTTGATGCTAATAGTTTAGATAGTTTAGTAACTACTTCAGTTGAAGAACTGATTAACTTTAAGCACATAGAACAACCAAAAGATTGGAATTTACCTACGCTCAAAGCTTTATTTGAACTGCTAGGATTAACGCCAGGAATGGCGCAGTTGGTAACGCAAGGAAGTAATGAACCGATTCAACAACTGCAAAAAGCAATAACACAGACAGTAGAAAAATTAGTATTAGTAAAGCAGAAATTATCAAGTTTAAATTTTTGGGGTCGCAACTTATTAAGTGAAGCGCAACAGACTGAATATCAAGACCGTTTAGACCGAACTAAAAACTTCTTGGAATCCTTGCAAGCTTACAATACACCAGGTAAGTTAAAAAATTTCCGCGCCCAGGAGCAGGAAGTTAAAAATCATAGCACTGGATTACAAACCCTAGTAGAAATAGACGCACTCTCGGAACTAATTACCAATCTTGGTTCTGTAGCATCATATCTATCTGCGGCTGAAGCAGCATTGCCACCATCGGAATCGGGGAAAGTTAAAGAAAGCGGTGGTAACTATCTCAATGATGGGGATTGGTTGAGCCAAATGCAGCAAGTACGCCAAGATATTCAGGTACAAATGCTGAATTCCCAAAAGCGTTCTGCTGCTAATTTTCGTCAGCAAACATTACAAAAATTAACTCAACTTCAGCAAGGTTACATCCAAACTTATTTAGCACAACACACCCTCGCTAGATTGGGAGCGAATGACGATCAGCGAAAAGCCGATTTATTACGCGATGTGCGCCTAGAAAGTTTGCGGAAGTTGGCGACAATTAATATGATGAATGCTGGTCAATTAACGGATTATCAACATCGTCTGGCTAATTTAAAAAGTTGCTTTGCTTTAACAGAAAAGGATATGCAAGCAACTCCTATTTGTCCCCACTGTCAATTTCGACCAGCTAATGAGGTGGTGGAAGTGGCAGCGAGTCAGCAGTTATTAGAGATGGATGCAGAGTTAGATCGGGTGTTGGCAGAGTGGACGCAGACGCTATTAGCGAATTTGGAAGATCCCACCACGCGGGAAAACTTAAATCTGCTCAAACCCAACCAAAGGCAACTAATAGACGATTTCTTGCAATCTCGCACACTTCCTTACCCGTTGAGTAATGATTTTATTCAGGCGGTGCAGGAAGTGCTTTCTGGTTTGCAAAAAGTGGTAGTGAAGGCGCAAGAATTGCGATCGCTCCTACTAGCTGGCGGTTCTCCTTGTACTATCCCAGAGTTGAAGAAACGTTTCGAGGACTATTTAGCACAGTTATCAAAGGGTAAAGATTCGGGTAAGGTGAGGATTGTTATAGAGTAAAGCCAGAAGCAATACTCCGAAGGAGTTGCTTCGCGACCGCGTGAGCTACGATAATGCGTGTGCCAACTGGTTAGAGCAAAATAAATAATAGAAGATTTAAATGATCGAGCATACAGAAGAAACTCAGCTATCACTAAATTTACAGGTTACAGAAACCGTTAATCAAAAATCTGCCGTTGAGTGTTTTGGCATAACTTTTGAAAGCGATGAAGCACGACGCGCTTATTTTTTAGAAAAGTTGCGGGAGAAACTCAAAGACCCAGAGTTCCGGCAAATTGAGGGATTTCCTATTGGTGAGGATGATGATATTTTAGCAATCTCCGATCCGCCTTATTATACTGCTTGTCCTAATCCTTTTATTGCAGATTTTATTAACTATTGGAATCAGGAAAAAAATACATCATCTGATAGTGATAATTATCATCGAGAACCATTTGCAGCAGATGTGAGTGAAGGTAGAAATGACCCCATTTACAATACTCATTCATATGTTACAAAAGTACCGCATAAGGCAATAATGCGCTATATTCTCCACTACACAGAACCAGGAGATATTGTTTTTGATGGTTTTTGTGGTTCGGGAATGACGGGAGTAGCAGCACAGTTATGTGGGGATATAAAAACTGTTGAATCTTTGGGTTACACTGTCAAAACAGATAGAACCATTGTAGATAAAAATAATGAATATTTTTCCAGCTTGGGTATCCGTAAAGTAATTTTAAATGACATTTCCACATCTGCAAGTTTTATTTCTTATAACTATAATACGAGTCTAGACTTAGCTAAATTTGAAACAGAAATTAAATCTAATTTTTTAGACATAGAAGAAAAAACAGCATGGATGTATTTAACTTTGCATCAACCATCACAACAACATATAGACAGTGCTATATCGCTACTAGAACTGGAAACAAGTCAAACAATATATAAATTTGGGGAACTAAGCCTTCCCTTTGGAAAAATAAATTATACAATTTGGTCTGACGTTTTTATTTGCCCAGAATGTTCTAATGATTTAGTATTTTGGGAAGTAGCAATAAATAAAGAAGCTGGCAAAGTACATGATAATTTTCCATGCCCTCAATGCAATGTAAACTTAAATAAGCGTAATTTAGAAAGAAGCTGGATTTATAAATTTGATCCAGCTATTAATCAGAGCGTTAAATGGGCAAAACAAGTACCAGTAATTATTAATTACAGTATCAATAATAAACGTTTTGAGAAAAAAGTTGATATCTTTGATCTAGCTTTACTTAAAAAAATTGATAATTATACAAATAATACAATTGATGCTTGGTTTCCAACAAACTTGATTCCTAACGGATATAATACCGAGCAGCCTAAATTGTCTCATGGTATTACCCATATACATCAGTTTTATACTAAACGAAATTTAATTTCAGCCGCTCTCTTCTTTTCAAATATTAAAAAGACTCGCTATGTTGCACTTTTAACAGCGGTTATATCTGATATTTCTAAAATGTCACGAGTCCAAATTAGTCATTATTTCAAAGGAGGAGGAGGTCCTTTTATACCTGGTTTAGCAGGTACTCTTTATATCTCAAGTATATCTAGTGAAAAGAGAACACTATTTGCTCTAGAAAACCGTTTATCTACATTTTTACGATCATTAAAACAACACTTTTACCAACATTGCTTAGTTAATAATGCTTCTACTTCCCAAATAAGTAATTTACCAAGTAATTCTATAAATTATATTTTTACCGATCCCCCATTTGGCGGAAATATAATGTACTCCGAGTTAAATTTTTTAGTAGAAGTATGGCTTAAAGTACTTACGAATAACAAGCCTGAAGCAATCGTAAATAGAATCCAGGGTAAGCAACTTATTGATTATCAAGCAATAATGACAAAGTGTTTTCAAGAATACTATCGAGTTCTTAAACCTGCTTGTTGGATGACAGTAGAATTTCATAATTCTAAAAATAGTGTTTGGAATGCTATTCAAGAAGCATTGCAAAATGCTGGCTTTGTAATTGCTGATGTGCGAACTCTTGATAAACAGCAGGGGACATTTAAACAAGTGACTAGCGGAGGTGCAGTCAAGCAAGACCTTATTATTTCTGCATATAAACCTAGTACCACCCTTGAAGAACAATTTAAACTCGAAGCAGGAACAGAACAAGGTGTTTGGGACTTTATTCGTAACCACTTACAACAACTTCCCGTATTTGTTTCTAAAAACGAACAAGCAGAAACTATAGCCGAACGCCAAAACTATTTACTATTCGACAGGATGGTAGCATTTCACATCCAACGGAGTGTAACAATTCCCCTTTCCGCCTCTGAATTTTACACTGGACTTACTCAACGCTTCAACGAAAGAGATGGGATGTACTTCTTACCAGAACAAGCCGCAGAATACGATAGAAAACGCCTCACAGTCCGCGAAGTTCTGCAACTAGAATTATTTGTCACTGACGAATCAAGCGCAGTGCAATGGCTGAAACAACAACTAACCAAAAAACCGCAAACCTTCCAAGAATTACATTCTCAATTCATGCGAGAAATAGCCGGATGGTCTAAATTTGAGAAATCCTTAGAACTCTCGGAATTGCTAGAACAAAACTTTCTCCGCTACGAAGGTCAAGGCGCAATTCCCAATCAAATAGTGTCTTGGTTAAAACACTCCTCTATCCATCGAGAAAAAATCCGCGAGATTGAAAACCAATCTGCAAATAACACATCTGGACTAGAAACTAAAGATGCAATATTAATAAACGCTGCTAAAGATAAATGGTACGTTCCAGACCCAAACCAAGCTACAGACATAGAGAAACTACGCGAAAAATCCTTACTCAAGGAATTTGAAGAATATCGCCAAGCTAAGAAAAAAATCAAACAATTCCGCATTGAAGCCGTCCGCACTGGCTTTAAGAAAGCATGGCAAGACCGAGATTACAAAACAATTATTGAGGTAGCTGAAAAGATTCCTGAAACTGTGTTACAGGAAGATCCAAAACTGCTGATGTGGTATGACCAAGCTAGCACCAGAGTAGGCGAGTAAAAATAATTTATTGATGGCATAATTTTACAAAAATGAGCTTTACTTGCAAATATATTTGTTTAGTAATATTATTTTAATTAAGCCTTATTTTACTTTCTCAAAAAAGATAATTTCATGAGCGACGATAATACTTTTTTATCAGCAGAAACAGTTTTAAAAGTTAGTGTTAAATCAACCATTGATGATCCTAAACTTACATCTTTTATTCAGGAAGGAAAATATATATTAATATCTTTAAAGGAAGACCTAGAACTAAATATAGAAACCGGAAAATTACACAGATGTAGCTGTTATATTCCTGCCTTAGATACAACTGCTCAAAGTATTAATCATGCAGCAACATTAATTTCAGAAGCTTTTGAAACGCACCGTAAAAGCCATACCAAAGATGTTTTTAGAGACGTTTTTTTTCAAAAAAATAACTTGTGGAAGCCGTTACAAAAGTGGCGAGAAGAAGTTGATTTAATTTTTGGAATTAATATAAAAAAGGTGACAAACAGCCTTAATAAAAATTTTAATCAACCTAATAATTTTAATAAAATATTAGATTTAATTAATGTTTCTAAAGAAATTGCTGAGTTTATTATTGAGTTAGGTCTTGATGATGAAAATAATAAAAATGAAGATGATAAAGGCATTAAAATCCAGAAAAAACTCAACACTTTAATAGGAGTAGAAAAGTTAAAACAAATCCTGAAAATTTGGAAAGAGAATCACCATAATTCATCTGAAGCTTTTTGGCAAGAATTGCTGAGTAAAAATTCTTTTATCTTATCGCAAATATTCTCTGTACCAGCGATTATACTTGGTTCTCAAACCTATGTTGGAGGAAAAGGAATAGACAACATTGGTGGGAGTATATTAGATTTCCTCCTCATTAATAAATTAACGAGAAATACTGCATTAATTGAGATAAAAACCCCAGTTACCAACCTCCTTACTAATACTGAATATAGAAATGGAGTTTATAACCCTTCTCATGATTTATCTGGCGCAGTAAATCAAGTTTCATCTTGTAGACACTCACTAACAAAAAACTATCAACAGTTAATTTATAATTCTGACAAGCATTTTGAAGTTTTTAACCCAGTATGTATGGTAATAATTGGACATACAAACCAATTAGATAATGAAGATCTAAGATCTTCCTTTGAACTTCATAGAGCCAACTATAGAGACATACAAATTCTCACATATGATGAAATGTTTGAGAAAATTAAAATTTTAATCGACCTTTTAGAAGGCCCAGATTAAGCAGGTTAGAGATATGAATAATGACTATGACATTGAATGCTTGGTTTTGGAGTGAAGAACATCGGCAACTGTGCAAAGTTGTCGAAACCCAAACTCTTTGGGGCAATACATTTTACCGCGTCTGGCTACCCACCCAAAATACTGTAGTCCGCATCCGTGCTGAATCACTAAAACCACTGACAGAAGTAGGATTAAGCAGTCCAGCTGGTATCTCCTACATTGCTGCTGCTGCCCGTATTGCTGACGCACTCACTCAAGATGTACTACTAGCCCCAATTGAATCATCAGTCATCCCTTTACCCCACCAAATCAAAGCACTATCAAAAGCAGTATCAGGCGACAGAGTTCGTTACCTCCTGGCTGACGAAGTTGGATTAGGTAAAACCATCGAAGCTGGATTAATCTTGCGAGAACTGAAACTACGGGGACTGGCGCGACGCATTTTAATAGTCGCCCCCAAAGGTTTAGTTACCCAATGGGTAAGCGAAATGCGTTTGCATTTTAATGAAGAATTTCAGTTAATTTTACCAGAAGATTTAAAAACATTACAGCGTTTTAATTCGCCTCAACAATATGAAGAAAAAATCCCAAATTCCAAATCCCAAATCCCAAATCTAAAATCCGATAATCCCTGGACTCTCTTCAACCAGGTTATTTGTCCAATGGACTCGGTAAAACCGATGGATAAACGTCGCGGTTGGACGCGGGAACAATTAGCCGATTACAATCAAGAACGCTTTGCCGACTTAATTGCTGCTAACTGGGACTTAGTAATTGTAGACGAAGCCCACCGTTTAGGTGGCAGTACCGACCAAGTAGCCCGTTACAAGCTAGGGCTAGGATTAGCCGAAGCTGCACCTTACCTACTGCTACTCTCCGCCACACCCCACCAAGGCAAAACTGATGCTTTTTATCGCCTCATCTCCTTATTAGATCCCTTAGCTTTCCCAGATATCGCCAGCGTCAACCGACAACGAGTGCAACCCTACGTTATCCGCACCGAGAAACGCCAAGCTATTAACGCCCAAGGTCAACCTTTATTTAAACCCAGACAAACTCAACTTAATCCCGTTTCTTGGTCATCCCATCACCGCCAACATCGCCAACTCTACGAAGCTACCACCGATTACGTGCGGGAAGGCTACAACCAAGCACTTAAGCAGAAAAAAAGCTATGTAGGCTTTTTAATGATTTTGATGCAGCGTCTAGTCACCAGTTCCACCCGCGCTATCCGTACCACCCTAGAACGACGCTTAGAAGTGCTGAGAGAACCAGAAGAACAGCTAACTCTTTTCCCAATGTTTTCAGAAGATGAGTGGGTAGAACTAGACGGACAAGAACAAATAGACGTACTCCTGACTACGCGCCTTAAAGCACTAAAAAACGAAAAAGCTGAAGTTGAATTACTGCTAGATGCTGCTAAACGCACTGAATCTGCGGGTACAGACCCCAAAGCTGAAGCCTTACTAGAGTGGGTTTATCGCCTCCAACAAGAAGAAACCGACTCGGATCTAAAAGTTTTGATATTTACCGAATTTGTTCCTACTCAAGAAATGTTAAGGGAATTTTTGAGCGATCGCGGTATCTCCGTTGTCTGTCTAAACGGTTCGATGGGGATGAAAGAACGCAAGCGAGTTCAAGATGCTTTTGCCAAAGATACCCGCATTCTCATTTCCACCGATGCTGGTGGCGAAGGCTTAAACTTGCAATTTTGTCACGTTGTCATTAACTACGATATTCCCTGGAATCCGATGCGCCTAGAACAGCGTATTGGTAGAGTAGATCGCATCGGTCAAACTCACGCTGTTCGCGCCCTTAACTTCGTCTTTGCCGATACCGTAGAATACCGCGTCCGCGAAGTCTTAGAAGAAAAACTCGCTGTCATCCTCAACGAATTTGGCGTAGATAAAACAGGTGATGTGCTAGATTCTGCCCAAGCAGGCGAACTATTTGACGACCTCTACATTGAAACCCTGATCCACCCAGAAAATTTGGATGCGAAAGTGCAGGAAGTGATCAGCCAAGTTCAAGCCCAAGCGCAAGCAGCAAAAGAAAGTGCCGCTATCTATCAAAGTGATGAACTAATAGACCCTACTACAGCACAACAGCTAATAGATCACCCTATTCCAGACTGGGTAGAACGGATGACCATCAGCTATTTGCAATCTCACGGTGGCATAGCTGAGAGCGCAAAAGCAGTTAATTACGCCCCCTGGAATCTCGTTTTCCCAACTGGCGAACAATTTAACAACGTTGTTTTTACACCTGCGGAAGTTATAGCTTTTCCCTCTGCCCATCATCTCACTTTAGAAGATGCGCGAATTCGGGGATTAGTCATGGGCTTACCGCGCTTTGCTGAAGGTCAACCTATCCCTTGCATCACCTTACCTGAACTCCCCCCAGACGTGCGAGGTTTTTGGTCACTATGGCGAATAGCAATTTATACCGATGATTGGAATCAGCAACAAATGATGCCCTTATTCCTTCACGATAATGGGCGAGTTTTTTTGCCTACCGCCCGTCACATCTGGGAACAATTACTTACCACAGAAGTAGAAATTCTCAACCATTCGACTGGACAGGAAGCTATACAAGCATTTGAGAGAAATTGGGAAGTAGCAATAATCCAGGGTAAAACCATTTACGATCAACTTATCCACAAACATCAGCAACAACTAGACCGAGAACGAGAAAAGGGAGAATATGCTTTTACTGCCCGTCGGCGTAGTATTGAGCGTCTAGGACTGCCACAAGTGAGAGAATATCGACTAGGGCAACTAAAAAAGGAAGAGCAAGCTTGGCGCGATCGCATCAACCAAGCCTCGGAGATTAGCCCAGAACTCGTACCATTATTGATAGCGTGTATTATAAATTGACAAAATCGCTCTTATAGGATAAAAGGCAAGGATAATTGGTTCAACCGATTAAATGCTTTCGGGAACGATTTTCTGGATTTCTGGCTTGTGTTTATGAATCACACATATTAAATACTACAACTATACTACAAAAAGTAGTTTCATACACATAGCACTGAAGCAATAGCTTCATATGGGCAAACTTACCCATTCGCAGTTTAGAGAAATAATAATTTTCAGGAAGGAAAATGTATCCACATCCATTTAAAGACTTATCATCAAATATTTTTTGGAATAATAGCCATGAAAAACAGGCTCAAAAGTTTTACATTGCACTTTGTCTTTATGGTTCAGCAGCCTATGATTTTACAGTAAGTATTGATTTAAGAACACAACAGAAACTTAATTGGTCTATTACAACTAGCTATTACTCTATAGTACATAGCGCTAGATTAATTATTTTTGATGCCGTAGGTGACTATCCAAAAAATCATAATAACCTCAGCAAATTTTTTGTCAAAAAAGAAGAAATTATTGTTGATTGGCTGAATCACTTTGCTTTAAGTCAAGATGGTACGAAAGTAGAGGAAAATAAAATTACTTTACCAAAGGTTGTTGAATACTATGAAAAAATCCTTGGATTAGAGGATGCAAATAAATCCCTAGAAAGTATTGGAAAAATTTTAAAAAATGCCCAGGATTTAAGAAATGATAGTAACTATGAGGCACTACTTATGGCGCATGAAGTCAATCATATATCTGTTTCAAAGAATTTCCAGGAATTAGCAACAACTATGTCAGACTGTGCTAAACATTGTTTACTGATAGCAACTAATTGTTTTCACCATTACTTAAATCAAGATCCAGACCTTAACAAAGAAAGAATGATTTATAAATATTTTGTACATAAATATATGAGAGAGCAATTCAATAAAATTATAGAGAACAAGATTATAAACTGGGAAGCAATAGAGCAGGTTCATGAATGTACTAACTCCCTTGAACAGCTGACTGATGATTGCCCCTCTGAGGATATTAATAAAAAACTTTCACATTTAGAAGATATGGTTTCTGTAGATTTGTTCGGTAGCAAAGCAGCCTTAATGGATAAATTTGAACAAAAAATCAATACCTTGAAAGATAACTTTAAATCAGCAGTTCAAGAAAGTGCTACTATTGGTTGATGACAAACATCTAAAAGCTAATCGATTCCTATCCATAAAACATTTTTCTTTATATTAGAGAAATAAGAAGTAATTATGCTCCTTAAGACTTTTTTATGATTGATAAATGTTCAGTTATTTATTTTATAGATACTAAGAATGACTTGGCGCGATCGCATTCTCGCAGAATTTACTCCGCAAGTAGCGCAACTCACCTTAGTTGCAGACCCCGATAATTTACTGACAGAAGTAGAGTTACTGCAACAAATTCGAGCTAGAGGTTTTGAAATCATACCTTGGGAAGGTGCGAGCGCTTTCCGATATATTTACGAGTCTAAGTACCGATCTCGCCAACAAGATTTAGCAGTTGTCCTTAAAAAAGAATTAGACGAGCTTAATTCTCTACCTTATGACTTGTTGAAAACAGGACGCAAAATTTACTTTAATATTAAGCAATTATTTCCTACTCTTAGTTATTCTGTCGTTAATGCTTTAGAGCGCAGTGATTTTGATGCTTTAGCACGAGCACAAACAGAATATAATCCCCAACAACTAGGGGAAAATGCTAGTAAAGATTTTGTGTTGCGTCATGTATTCGATATTGCCCCAGAACTAATCAAAGAACCATCGGATCTGCTATTAATTTTACTAAGTCGGCATTATCGCGGTTTGCGCTTGCCATCTATCTTAAGCGATCGCTTGATTCAGTTATTACGATCACGTCAACTTTTTTCTACTTGGGAGCTAGAAAGTATTATTGGCGATCGTCAAGCTTTTTTTGCTTTTTTACAAGAACAATGGTCTGAGTTTGTCCGCCAGCAAATCACCAATTCAAAAACTGTCTCTGAACTAACAGGTACTTATAGAATCACATCAGCAGAAGATATAAAATCACTAGAATTGCCATTTGGTCGTGAAGATATCCGTGTTTATATCAAAAATCTCTTTTTAGAAGGTTATTTACAACCGCTCAAGGCTGAAGATCTAAAAATTAGTACTGCTAACTTGCAATTAAATTGGATCAGAGCAGGTATATATATAGATCCAGCCGCCGACCAGCTACAGCGATTCAAAAATTTACTTGCATCTGCTGACACCTCTATTCCTGCTACTGATGCTAAGTATCAAGATTGGTTAAAATTTGCCCATACTTGGGCAGAACTGATAGTTTTGCGGCATCAAACTAATACAGAATTTTCAGAACTACAAGCCAAGGTAGATAATGCTTTTTCAAATTGGGTAATGCAGCGATATGGCGGATTATACAATCAACCAACAACCGTAATGGTTCACCAAATCCCACGTCTATTAGCCCGATACTGTCAACAAGCAAAAACAAATAAAGTTGCCCTGTTGGTGTTAGATGGTCTAGCAATAGATCAATGGTTAATATTACGAAAAGTTCTACAAGTACAACGTCCTCAGTTCAAATTTGCAGATGAGGCAGTATTTGCATGGCTACCAACCATTACATCAGTCTCTCGACAAGCAATATTTGCTGGTAAACCTCCAATTTATTTTCCTGCTAGTCTGGAAACAACAGCTAAAGAAGCAACCCTCTGGACTCAGTTTTGGACTGACGAAGGTTTTAATCCGATTGAGATAGCCTACACTAAAGGACTGGGCGAATCTGGTAGTATTTCTGCCGTGGAAAAGCTGTTATCTCATCCCAAAGTTAGAGTCATGGGGCTGGTGATAGATAAGGTAGATAAAATTATGCACGGTATGCAACTCGGCACTGCGGGAATGCACAATCAAGTTCAACAATGGGCAGAACTTGGTTTCATAGCAAAGTTGCTAGATCTGCTACTGGAGAATAACTTTAATATCTGGCTAACATCCGATCACGGTAATATTGAGGCAACTGGAATAGGACAGCCTAAAGAAGGCGCGATCGCTGACTTGCGTGGAGAACGGGTGAGAGTTTACCCAGATCCGATACTGAGAGCAAAAGTTAAAAGTGAATTTAGTGATGCGATCGCCTGGACTCCCCTCGGACTTCCCGAAACCTACTTACCACTTCTAGCACCTGGGCGAACAGCTTTTATTCGTGAAAGCGATCGAATTGTTGGTCATGGCGGCATTTCTCTAGAGGAGTTGATTGTGCCACTTATCCACATCGAAGGAAAAAGCAAATGAGTAGGAATGTGCAAATTGGCTTCAGTCAACGCATTCAACTGGAATGGCTAGAAATGACAGCAAACCTGATATTAGCTGGTCATACCCGCAGCGACATCCAAATGTTACTCAATGATTTTTTGCAAGATAAACTTTCGATAGGCAATAATACTAAATCCACCAATCGTAGAAAAGCAATCTCGATTTTGCTGAAAATTTGGGTGGGAGTACCAAAAAACCTAGAACCGTTGAGAAATGAAGGGCTAGAACATTTAAGAAGATTGCCAAACGAGCAACACTTATCTGTGCATTGGGGAATAACAATGGCTGTCTACCCCTTTTTTGGAGTCGTTGCTGAAACAGTAGGACGACTATTGCGTTTACAGGGTACATTTGCGGCTGCTTCTGTGCAAAGACGAATTAAGGAACAGCTAGGTGACAAAGAAACCGTATCGCGTGCAGCTAGACGAGTGCTACGTTGTTTCGTAGATTGGGGAGTTTTGGAAGATACAAGCGAAAAGGGTATATATCAAGCAGCACCGCTCCAATTTTTAGAAGACAAAAAGCTTGCAGCATGGCTAATTGAAGCTGCTTTAGTGGCAAGTAAAGCTGATTCCGGATCTGTAGGAGCGATCGCTCAAAGCCCAGCTTTGTTTCCCTTTAATGTTACTCAGTTTAATTTTAGAGATTTGGAAACTAATCAAAGGTTAGATCTGTTTCGCCAAGGACTTGACGAGAATATGGTTGCTTTACGTAAATATTGATTAACCTGAAAAGCTATTATGTAATTGCCCTTAGCGTTTTTTATGGCATTAACTGAAATCAATCCACTATTGGGTAGCAATAATTTTACTTGTTATTATGTGTTTGACTCTGTATTTTTACGGTTGCTACCTTAAAGCTAATAGAGTATAGTTTTTAAAACATTACATTATTGATGTAGAAATAGTTAAATAAAGTTACCTTAGTGTAATATTTGTGTAGTTAATAATCCCATCTAATGGTTCAATAATAAATAACAGAGATGAAAAAGAATATTTCATTAGTTTTGCTTTTAATAACAGGGAGCTTGGCTTTCAACCCTAAAAGTATTTTAGCCGCCGGAGCTAAACGCTATCCCAACAATCAAGAGTTACAAACAATCAAAAAAGCACTCCATAAAGAAATGTTAACATTACCGACGCAAAATACGTTTGGTCGTTCTTACTTTCAAGATCAAAGAAAAGTTAAGGACAAAAAAGCAATAAATTCCTTTAGAACCGCTTGGTCTAAAGTTTCTCCTGAAATAGCACCTTTTATAGGTGATTGGTCTGGATATGAAGAATTTTTAAGTATTTACCCATCGAAAGTAAAAAACAGAGTTTGCATTATTCTTGATGGTCTTGATCCCGGTGGTTGGAAAACTCAGTTTAGTTTAGGGTCTGTAGTAAATGGGAGTATTTTTGCAAGAGGGGCTGCGGGCTATCAAGTATTTATTAAGGAAAAAAACGTTTTAGGGAGAGTCCAAGTTTTAGATAATAAAGTTCAATTAACTCATGGTATGCCTTACGCCTTTCCTACCCTTTTAGAAAATTTGCAAACTTTACTTAGTGGTCATAATTCACGCGAAAAATCAGAAAGAATAAAGCAATTTAACGCGGCTTCTTGCACTAAAAACTTACCAATTCATACTATTAAGTAATAAAACCAGACTGCTTATGAGAAATCTGCTAAATTTTTTGCAGTTAAAGACATGAAAAGATGTAATTAAGTTTAATAGGAGAAATAAAACTTATGTGGAAACGTTTTATAACAATAACCTTGATATCAGCGATTTTTTCAACATCTTCTGTCCACGCTGCTGGACTTGAAGCGTTGTTTGCAGGTTTTGAAAAAGGCTGCGATATGAACCCACGCTTCTTTACCTTTCATGAATCACTGGTGCGTGAAAATAGACAAACCCGGAGTGGTGTTTCTTACTATAAACCTGGTAATCCGCATCTCCCCAAAGGCATTGAAGGATCGCTTGGTCGGATGTCATTAAAAAACATGGATGATTTCACTCTTGCTACCCTACCACTACAGGGAAAATTTTATGGTCTTCCTGTTATTAGGTATGATGCTGGCTTCGGCAATCGTAGCGGTGTTAAATTTGTGCACTTGATTATAGATGCGCCAACTTCCAAAGTACGCAATGTATTTAAGCAAAAACGACTACGCATCTCTAGCGTAGATTCTTATGCAGCGACTCTAAAATCTGAAGGGCGACGCACTAAACTCATTTGCGACTGGTCTATGTGAAGAAATAATACTTCTCATACAAAAAATATTAAGCGTTTTGTAGTTACTTAATATTTGCCTAGATTCTTTTTGAATCAACTAAAACAATCAGAGTAAATAGAGAATAACTTAATTAGCAATAAACAAAAAACAGAAACAGAAGAAAATAATAAGGTTATTTAGGGGCTATCTGAAAGTAACAATAAATTAAAATGCTGTCATTTCCTTCTGCTTCAACAAAAATTATTACGGATATTGGGCAACTTTTTTGAAAAAAGTATTTTTAAGTTATTCATTATCAATAATCTATTTAAAGTCCACTACGGGTCTTCTTTATGAGTAGACGACCAGCCAAACAACTTTCGCAACCGCTGGGAGGGATCGAACTTGAAAACCCAGTTTCGTCTCTCTACTCTGACGTAAAAGGTGCCGAAGTTGCGTAGGGAAACACTGTTTCCTTCTTTGAGAGATTCATAAATTTCCTCTAGGGTGGCATCTACAATTTCTTCCACTGTGCCAGTTCCTTTGCTCAACCGTTGAGAAATACGGCGTATCCGTTCCTTTTTATTGATCGACATAAGATTTTGGAGACTAACTTAAATCGAATTTAACCCTGAACAGGTAAAAGCACTCCAATAAAAAGCAAACAATATCTTTTTTATCTGTTGCCATAGCCATTAGTTCGTTAGTTGGGTGGAAGAAGTGACACCTCACGAAGCTTTAAAAACATTAGTTATTCAACAATACAATTCAAGTTTTCTGCTTTAATTTGTAGCATCAATTATTACACAAACGAAGAAAAATTTGAGGATATTGTTTGAGTATAAACGTAGATATTACTTGATGATTAGAAATTTCTAGGTTATCTATTTTGCGACTCCGATACCAGAGTGATTATCAGTTTTATGTATGCGCTTCACATTATCAGGAAACGCATTCTTTTAATTTTCTAAAACTAATGAGCGATAGCGATTCTGTAATAAATGGGCAGTAGTTTAATATTTATGTAAAAATTTGTAATTTATTGAAAGTTAACTGTAAGTTTTCTAGAACTTTGATTTTAAAAAAATAAATTTTTACAACTAAAATATTTATTTTTTTTATGAAGGATAGTTTTTTTAAACTTTAAGTAAAGTTATTGAGTAAGTTTTTTTTCCTACATTCCTGACATACACGAATTTTGTTAAATATTCAATACAGTCTGTAAATAAAAATTAACAATAATTAGTCAAGATGATGACGATTATATTAACTCTAAATTTTTTAAAGTACATTGTGGTTACTGGAATAGTTCCACTAGCGACTGCGCTTACCTATAATTCCTCATTAATTAAATAATTTGCGATCGCCCACAACCACTTCCTCAATCATGATAAGTGCCACGGATTAGTTTAATCACGCTTACCAACAGTAATCAAAACCAAAACGATTTTGGAATAACAAAAGAGTGGTAATCTAGGAGCGGAAAGCATACTGATATGCAACGTGAAGCTTCCGAGCTTTTAATCTCTTTACAAATCTAAACACTTGAATCCAGTGATGACCTTTTCCAGTAATTTCCAATTTATTGAGCCTTGCAGTCAACAGTTGGCAGAACTGGGAAAGAACGCAGAGCGACTGTATGCTCTAAACGAACCAATTCCTTGCTTAGTTTCTTTACGCACTTATACAGAGTTTCTGGTTGAATTGGTTACTGTTGAGTTGGGCATCTATGTTCCAGAAGTATCGTTAATTGATCGCCTCAGACGTATTGAAGCTGTCTTTCATGCCCAGAAAGCAAATATAGCTTTTATTCTAGAAAAACTTCATACACTACGCATAGATGGTAATCGGGCTGTTCATAACTCTGAAGGAGATAGCCAGACGGCTGCTGCTAATCTGCGGATAGCTTATGAAATGGGAATTTGGTACTGTAGAGCCTTCAGACACGTTGAGTCTAGTCCTCCTGCTTTTGAACTACCCAAACTTCAGCCTGATCTCAATATTCCACAAACTCAGGACTTGAAGTCTACCGAAGAAGGATATCAGGATCAGCTTGAACAGATGAGAGATGAAATTGAAAGATTGAATCGGGAAGCGCAGGTAAAGAAAGCAAAGGGAAGCGAAAATCTAGCATTATCAATCCATCAAGCTAAAGAAGCAACAGACTTAATTAGAGCAATGATTACAGATACAGAGCATGGAAATGAGCTAAATTCTTCTCCAGAATGGTCTGAGGGATTTGATCATACTGCCGATTTGTTCCAGAACGCAGAATTAGTTTTACGACAAATTTCTGCCTTGATTGGTGAGCGTTCCTCTGAACCAATTGAGCTTTTATCCGGTGAGAGTATTTTGCCAGGATTAGGTTTAGTAAATGATGCAACTGCTTTAATTGCTAGGGCAGACGATATACATCAGGGTGTTTTTAAGCTAATTGTGATTGGTGAATTTAAACACGGCAAAAGTACCCTTTTAAATGCCATGCTTGGCGGTAAAGTGTTACCTGTATCTGCTGTGCCAGCAACTGCAGTCATTACCATGCTAGTAGCTGGTGATAACCAGCGAGTAGAGATTTATGACGTTGGAAAAGAACAGCCTCGGGTTATGAGCTTGGAAGCCTTTAATCAGGAATTCCGCCTTACTCCACAAGATATTGAAACTATTAACAGGCAAGGGTTTTTAGACCGATTTCAAAATATTCAGTATGCCAAAATTGAGTGTCAACATGGTCTCTGTTCTCAAGGAGTTAGGCTGATAGATTCCCCAGGATTGGCTGAGCAATCCACAAGAACGAAAGTGGCAACTAACTTCTTTGAACAGTCACAAGCCGCTATATTTGTTCTTTACGCTAAACAACAGTTAGGAGAAGGCGAGAGAGAATTTATTAAGACTCACTTCAAACCTGGTTTTATAGACCACGTTTTTTTTGTTGTTAACCAGATTGATCTGATAGATGAGGACGAAGTTGAATCAGTCAAAGATTACTTCCGGGTTTATCTTAAGGACTATTTTCTAGATGCTGTTGGGCAGCCAGACTTGGAGAAGTGTAATAAACATCTCTTTTTTACCAACGCGAAAACTGCTTTTAAAGCTCGCCAGTCAAACCCGGTCAATCATGCTGAACTAGAAGCCTCTGGTGTACTAGACTTGGAAAAAAGGTTGGAAGGATTTCTCACTGGCGCTGATAAAGTTCGGGCTGGTTTGAGTTCAACTTTTAAGCTATTAGTGACCCTCCTTTATGAAGCAGATGTTCGCATTGAGTTTGAAAAGGCGGCTTTAGAGCAATCTTTGGCAGACTTAGAACAGCGCCGAGGCGAGTCTGAAATTCGATTACAGGCTTTGGAGAAAAAGAAAGAAGATATTCAAGAAACTATTCGATTATACAGTGAAGTAATTGCAGCTAAACTCTGCTCAAATTTAGAGCAGTATGTCGGAGACATGAATAGTCTTTGGAGTACCGAAGCTTACGAATATATTACAATAGAACTTTTTAATCCGCTCAATATGGCTAGAGCTTTAGTTGATGGTTCAGCCAAAGAAAGATTAAAACGAACAACTTCAAGTGATGTTCAGAGATATTTAGAAGCTAAGTTTAGAGATTGGGCTGATAAAGCCTCTGTAGTTGTAGAGGCTGAATTAGAAAAATTCTCAGTCAAATTAGAAGCTGAAGTAGCTACTTTTGCCAAAGAGTTATCCAATATCGAGAACTTATTTTCGGGGGAACTATTTCATGTTTCATCTACAGTTGAAGATATTTCTAAAAATCGGGGAGATAAAATTCTTCAACTGGCTGTCGGTTTAGCCATGATGGATTTTAGTGGGCTGGTTGGTACTCTTATGGGTAGAGGTAATTGGGGTAGTTTCGTCCAAGCTGCAATTATTCAGGCAGCATTGGGTACTTTTATTTTCTCAATGTTTCAGGGGCCTGTAGGTATTGTAGCTTTTGTATTTGCCGAAATTGTCCAATTTGTAATGAACCAAAGTCGGCATGAACAAGAAATTATAAAAAGTATCGGCAAAAAAGTAAATGAAGAACTGATTAATCGCTCGTCGGAAATGCGGTTTGCTCTAAATTGTAGAACTAAAGAAGCTTTCTGGAACCTTTCAGATAAGCTTACACAAACCTTACAGCAACAAATTGATGAGGTGAGAACTGAACAAGAGAGGATTTTAAGTCAAAAGCGTAGCCGGACATTTTCTATAGATCAAGAAAAACTTCGCATGGAACGAATTGGAGATGAACTTGTTCAACTCTTTAATACTCTAAGTAAGGCAACCTACAATAAAACATATACTTTAGAACAGCTTAAGTGGCTAGCTACAGGTAAAAAAGTGTTGGGTGAAAACTAGGTACACCTATGCTAGCTAATCAAAAAATTGAGATGGGTATCGCTGCCCTTTTAAAAATCCTCAATACACCTCATGATTTGAGACTTTCTGAAGAAGAAAAAAAATATTTACAACCTTTACAAGACTTTAAACTACAAATAAATAAACATAGTAAGCAAGCTGTTATTTTTGGTGCTTTCAAAGCGGGAAAATCTACCCTAATTAATGCTTGGTTGGGTTCATCTTGGCTACCGTCTCGTAGTAATCGAGCAACAGGAGTTCCAACTCATATCAATTATCATCGTGTACCTGCTGCTTGGGTTAATTATTACTCTGATGGGAAGCTGCAAAATAAACAAGTGATTTCCCCAGAGCAGATTGGACAGTACATTCTGTTAAATACTTCTCAAGGCGGTTCTGAAGCACCTGAAGGTATTCAATCGGTTGAATTAGGTCTGCCTTTACCTCTACTAAAAAAGCAGTGGTCATTAATTGATACGCCTGGTTTATTAGATAATGCGGCACTATCAGAAGTAACATTTAAACAACTTAAAGAGGCAGATTTAGCAATAGTTGTTTTACTGGCAAGCAAACTATTATCTGAAGCTGAGAGGGAAGCAATTCAGCGAGTAAATACTTTACTCAAAGGCAATCTAGTTGTTGTCATTAATCAAATTGACCAAGTTGATTTAGAAGACAGGGCATCTGTTGTTGAATGGGCTACTAGCTTTTTGACAGGAGTGGGAAATCAATTAGTAGGTTATCCAGCTATATTTACAACTTCAGCTAAAGGTTGGTTGAAACAAGATCAGCCAGAGATGCTAGAAAGCAGGATAGCTTTCCGACGGCATATGAATATGATTTTTCATTATTTACTGGGAAACCGAGTGGCTTTACTGTCGAGATTATCTATTCTTGAATATCATTTACAGGAAGCCAATGCTTTTTTTCAAGCTCGTTTTCTTAGTATACAAAAGGAAATTCAACAGTTGGAAGTAGATGCTGAAGAAAATTTCCAACTACGAAAAACTGCCTTTGAAGAGCTACTTGAACAAATTAATTTAGAGCTAGAGTTAAATCAACTTCAATTAAGTACTACACTAGAACAAATGAATATTGATTGTTCTAGAGAAGCAGAGACTCAAATTGGCAACAATAATCCTCAATGGTTGACTTCAATCCGTAGTAAGATAATTGAAGCTGCCAATTCTTATAGCAATGAAGTAGAACAAAAATTTATTTATACATTAAAAAAGCTTAATATTAATTTGCCTTCATTCAGTACAGATGTCTTAAGTATCTGCGAACAAGCTAACATTGATGAAGATTTTGCGACTGGAATGGCTAAAACATTTGGTAGTTCCACAGTTTTGGGGCTTAGTCGTTGGGTTGCTAAAGTAGTTTCCATAGATCTAAGTCAAAATAATTTAGAGGCAGCAAAGTTGTTGCTCCAAATGTGTATCTCTAAGCTGCGGGAGGAGACAAAACAATATATTGAGGAATTAGATAAAGCTATTGATAGATATCAGGTTACTAACCAGCCTAAGTTAGAAATATCAGAAACTCTCAAAAATGCTTATCAATATAATTTAAATTGCCAAAAAATAATCATTTGGCTTGATTCTTGTAAAAGCAAAACTCAAGTAATCACAGAGGAAATTATGGATCTAAATTCGCAGTTTGATGATTTATGGGAGGAATTCGCTAAACTTGTAGATAGCAGTTTTCAAAATCAGCGTATTCAGAATATTAAAAAACCTCAAGATCTTAATTACCTAGCAAATCAAGCAATTAAGGATGTTTCTAAAAGATGGCAAGATACCAATTCTTATAATTATGCTTGGTTAGAAAAGTTAAGCCGAGAGCATAAAAAAATTAGTCAAGAACTTATTGATTTAATCCAGTCAGTAAAAATAAATCAAAAACTAGAAAAATATCAGTACTTAGGTTGGATAGAAATAAGCGTACTTGTAATAACTGTTGTTCTATCATCTGCTATAGCTTTTTGGGGGCAAGATTTACAAAATTTTAATAATTTCCGTCTTTCTTTTGGACAATTCATCCAAATTGCTGGAGTTTTATGTGGTGGCTGTTATTTAGTTAAAGCAGTTATGGATTATCGTTATCAAAAATTTGAACAATATCTGAAAAGTGCTATCCATAATAATCTAAGTTTTTATAAATCGCAGGCTATCAATATTTTAAATAAAATTGATGATTAAATTCATGCTGTGAGGTAATAAAACCTGTACACTTCGCATTTGCTATTTAAGAGTGAAAATAAGTTTTATATCTTAACTGCTGTGAGCTTGCTATAATTTGAAAAAAGTGATTGATAAATAGAGTTTTAGTCTTTAGTATTCTCACGTAGGCAGCAGAAATACTTAATAGGTATGACAAACCCTGCAGTGATTTTCTTTCACTTAAATCTAGAGTTACCTAATGAATTCTAAAGATTGTGAAACATTGGAGCAAATCGCCCAACTTTTAGCCCTGTTGCCGAGCGATTCCCTCTTACAAAAAGCACAAACAAAAGACCAAATTGAAGAATGGCACAAAGCGAGACGAACGCAAAGTCTTTTGGCTGAGGAATGGAGAGCTAAGTTGCTCGTCAAGCAGTATCATCCAATTGAAGAAGCTCTAGATAAACAAGAAATTTCTGAACAAAAAGCTCAGTTGATTATCCTCCGTGTTGATGAATATGAAGCTCGGTGGGAACTTTGCCAAGTTGCTGAAAAGTACGTTGCAGATTTTCACCAAGTATTGCAATTTTTGACTGACTATGCAGACCAATTGCCCAAACCAGTAGCTCAATTGTGGTATAAATTTTTTCACCGTGCCAGCCTCAAGCAGTATCCATTTCAATCTGCCTACGATTTATTTGCAGAAACTTTGAAAGAAGATGCAGACGGTTCTTTCTCTACGTGCCTGGAATCCTACTATGAAGTTCCTATAAAAAGTTGGAGACAAGCTACTAAACAGTACACTGATTTGTTAAAGCAAACTGAGCCTAGCGGCATCTATCCGAAACTCAGCACTGTTGAAGAGCTAAAACTCAAAAAAAATCTGGTTTGGAGTAAATTGGTGTCAAGGTTTGCGAATGCAATCGGCTGACTTTAAATGGTGTTTTAGGTTGCCAGCATCTCAAATCCGAATATTTATCAAAGGAGACAGTCAGGGATTACCGGGACTTGTAGAAGTGCGCCAACTTCCTGCTCAACAAGCATTTTATTTAGCTGCCCACGAAGAATGTTGGGAATTACTAAAAAAATGGGGAGAATCTAGCTGCAAGGACTTTGAGATTTTGCCAATTACAGAGGGTTTACCAAGTAAATGGCAATTCTTCCAAGCAGCGGCAGCTTACAGTGATGAGCTAATTAAACGTGAATATCCTGTGCTAGCGTTTCCCAGCACTGTGCGACTAGAGTTTTTCGGAGGAATCCGTCTTGACCGAGGTAATAAGTTTTTTAAGTTTGCCCCACCCAAAGTAGTTCTACAAGGGGGCAATGAATCAATAAAAGTGTATTGCAATGATAGGCTTTTAAATTGCATAGATGCTGTAGGTATTTATGAACTGCCGACAGATGTTTCCTCAGAAACAAAATTAACAATAGAAGCCAAAATTGGTAACGATCCTATTAGATGTCGCACTCTGTCTTTGATAGAAAACTTTTCGGATTTTACCGAAATCCCTCTGCAACAGTTTGATTGCTTTGGATGTCGCCAAATAAGCGCAGATAACATTAGCGATAGCGTTGCTGGTGCATTGGTAAGAAATGTTAACTTGCCAGTGTTTAACTTTAACGCTTTTTTACCGATTCAAGGTAAGCAACGGATTTTATTTGTAGGTAAGCAACCAGGTCAGGTATCAATTTGGCCCCTAGAACCACTTTCTACGGATTGGATACCTGTTTGGGCTATTTCCAAAGGTCGTCGCCGTAGTCAAGTCATGTTTTGTGGCAATAGTTTACCTGAATCAGAACCGACTATATCAAAATGTGGAGATAGAAAAAAATTACGAGAATGGAAAGAAATATTATGGTATGACCGTAAGAAGATTACCCCGCCTAATCAACCTAAATTGAGAGCATTGTGGAAAAAGTTTCAAAAGGAGGCAGAGCGTGTCTAACGATAACGATCAACTCCTCTATGTTATGTCAGCTAAAAAGGAACTTAACTGGCTCTCGTTTAAGGGTATATTTGATTATTTATATACCCTTGAACCTGCTTTTAGCAATTTAGAGAAAGACCGAATTAAGGACAAAAGATTTCAGGTAGTTCGCGCCCTCAATTCTTTAGGCCATTGCGACTTTGATTTTAGTGATGAGGGCTCTAAAGTTTACGTGGCTCCCCCTGTATTGGTGCGATTACCTTCTGCTGGTTTTCCCCAGACAATTTTAGCAGGAGCGCGATCGCCGAATACTATCCAAGAATTATCAACTGCTTGTCAGGCTGTTGGGCAGCATATCAACCTTGAAGTAACAGAACAAGCTGATGGATTAGTGTTAGTACCAAAACGAGTAGCTGTGCAGGCAGAAGATGTGGAGGAACTGGAGGCGATCGCCAATTCTCTAAAAATACCTTTTCTAGAAACACCTTCAGCTTGGTCACTGCTGCATTTCGCTGGAAGCCTTGATGATTACTTAGCCACTCTCCAATGGTCTAGCGATCCAGAACTAACCTGGAAGTGCCAAACTTTTAACCCCAGTTCCTTACAATTGCAATCTATCAAAGAGATTGACGCTGATGTCTACCTTAGTCGATATAATCATCCATCGCGAAATACTAAAGTCTCTTATCTTTGGCAAGACGGAATGAGTACACAGATTAACCCAGACTGGGGGCGGTATGCTGTTCTCAAAGCACTGAGATTAAATGTTCTTATTTACGATCAGCGTAAGTTCATTATGGCAGTCCCAGCCCGTGCAAAACTGCCGCAACTGCTGGAAAGAAGTTTAACTCTTTGTTCGGGTTATGTATCAACATACATAGAAAAATTACCATCTATTTTTCCAAAAATTCAGGGATTCAATTTATTCTCCGCCATTCCGCCGCAAATAGCAGAAATGACCGCCGCAAAATTGAACCAAACTCTATTAATACAATCTTTAGACATCAAAAACTGAAAAAATATATGCACGATCCCATTGGTGCTTTTGATCAAATACGCGATAACTTTCTTCTTTACATCAAAACTGCTTTTGCAACACAATTTTCTGAAATCGAGCGAGAACGAGAAAAGCTGCTGCGCCAACCAGGTGCATTTTACCAGGAACCTTGGATTGAACCATTACCTCGTTATCAAAAATCTGGGAAAAGTATCAGTAATTTAGAACTTTCAGATGTACCGGGATTAGATGAAATTGCCCTTGAAGACTTTAAACAACTAGCCTCCTGTGGACTCGTAGGAAATTACGAACTTTATAGCCACCAAGTAGAGATGCTGCGTAAGGCATTATCAGGTGAAAATGTTGTAGTAACTGCTGGTACGGGTTCAGGTAAAACCGAATCTTTTCTGTTACCACTATTTGCCTATCTTGCCAAAGAATCGAGAAATTGGAATGCTCCTGAACCAGAGCTAGCTTATCTCAATGATTGGTGGAAAAACGAGGCGTGGCAGAATGAATGTAACCCTTTGGTGAAGAAAAACCATAGTCTTAAGTGTTCTTATCGTGTTCCTCAGAGAAGTCATGAAAAGCGGGATGCTGCTGTCAGAGCGTTAATTTTATATCCGATGAATGCTTTAGTTGAAGATCAGCTTACCAGACTGCGCCGAGCTTTAGATTCTCAGCAGACAAGAGATTGGTTTCAAAATAATAGAAAAGGCAACCGAATTTATTTTGGGAGATATAACGGCGTTACACCCTTGCCAGGTCATGAATATAAAGGGAACGATAAACCTAACAAAGAAAAAATAGAGAAACTCGTTGAAGTAATGAGGCAGATAGAACTATCAGCCGATAAAGCTAACGAGTATGCCGAGGAAACTGGCGATCCAGATGTAAAGTTCTTTTTCCCGCGTTTAGATGGGTCAGAAATGCGCTCTCGTTGGGATATGAAAGATGCCCCACCAGATATTTTAATTACTAACTATTCTATGCTTAGTATCATGTTGATGCGTGATATTGATAAAGATATTTTTGAAAATACCAGGGCATGGTTAAAAAAAGATGATAGTATTTTTCATTTAATTGTTGATGAATTGCACTTGTATCGTGGCACTGCTGGCACTGAAGTTGCTTACTTACTTCGACTGTTACTGCAACGTTTAGAGCTTTATCCTGGTCATCCCAAATTAAGGATTCTTGCCTCTAGTGCTTCTCTAGAACCAGACGATCCAAACAGTAGGGATTTTTTGAATCAATTTTTTGGTACTGAATGGCATCCCGAACAGATTATACCAGGTCGTTTAGAGCCAATTTTACCAATTGAAGGTCAAGAATTCCTGGATAGTGAGCCTTTCATTGCTTTAGCAACAGCACCAGAGGTGAATGATCTAGAAGCGTTACAGGAAACATCTATATATCATAGCTGCGACCAAATCATAAAATCTGAAAGTGCGGCTATAGCAGCTAGAATGGTCAAACCTTGTCAATTTGTTGACAAAATTCGTGCTGTATCTATCAATGATTTTGCCAAAGAGATTTTCGGAGAAAATTTAGCTTCGGAAAACCGAAAACTGGCATTAAGAGGACTACTGATTGCTCGGAGTTTATGCAGTCAAACATCCTTACCATCTTTCCGACTGCACTGGTTTTTTAGAAATATTGAAGGACTTTGGGCTTGCACTAAACCGAATTATGGGTGCGAGGAAAGTGAATGCAGTGAAAATCGACCAGTTGGTAAACTATTTGTAGAAAATCCTCCCATTCTTTATGACCAATATCGCGTTTTAGAACTTCTTTATTGCGAACAGTGCGGTACGGTCTTTTTAGGTGGCAATAGACTTGAACTAAAAAACAATGATGGTTGGGAACTTTTACCTACAGAACCAGATATTGAAGGTATCCCTGATCGCAAAGTAGCAGTAGCTTTGGATCGTCGCAATTATTCTGAATTTGCCGTGTTTTGGCCTTTCAAGAATATTAATGAAGAGGTTCCCCAAAATTGGAAACAGCCATCAAGACAAGGTGAGGGGGGCGAGAAAGCTAGGTGGGATAAAGCATCGTTAGATACCCGTAGCGGTCGGGTGATTTTGGGTGAGCCAGATAGCTCAGACGAGCATTGGGTGAAAGGTTATCTGTTTCATTTGCCATCGCTCCCATTAGAAAAGCAGCAAACTATTGGAGCGTTACCCTCAATTTGTCCCTGCTGTGTTGCTGACTACAGCCATCCTAAGAAGAAAAAGAAATCGCCCGTTCGTTGGTTCCGCACAGGTTTTTCTAAAGTTAGTCAATTACTGTCTAAAGAATTATTTTATCAGTTACCAGAAGATGCAGAATCCCGCAAATTAGTAGTATTTTCTGATAGTCGTGAAGATGCAGCTTCTATATCAAATGGAATTGAGCGATCGCACTACGAGGATCTAATCCGAGAAGCACTTTTTGATGAACTAGGACAACTGGCTATAGGGGAATTACTTCTATTAGAAGATATTCAGCAATACGATCAGCCTACTTCTCCTGAAGCCAAGTCATTTGCTCAACGTAATTCAAAAGCTGTTGAAGATATACGAAAAGCCATTAAAAATGTTAATAAACCATTGCCAGAAGGCCTTGATCCTGAAGATATAGAACTTTTAAAAAATTCACGAAATAATGCTCAAGAGCTACTCAGCAAAATTCAGCAAACAGGTAATACTCGCACAGTTCAACTTCGCGTGTTATTTGAAGGTATTGAAAATTCCCAAGACCCCGGCATTCTCATTCAGCGATTAATAGAATTAGGCGTTAATCCTGCGGGTAACGATGTCCTGTATCAAGAGTTTAATTATGATGGTAAGTACCATCATTGGACAAAGCTATTTGACTTTGCAACTTCCGGGTGGAAAGCTGACTTATCTCCTGAAGCGCAAACAAGGCGTGATAGCATACTGCGGGAAAAAGTTAAGTCAGAGATCTGTGATACACTTTTCAGTCGCCTCTACTTTGGAATTGAAGCATCAGGATTGGGTTATATTCGGCTAAATTTACCACAAAATCAGCTTGAAAGCTTAGCTACTCAATGCGGACTAGAAAGTATAATATTTGAGAGCATTTGTGATGGTTGTTTGCGAATTTTAGGGGAATTGTATAGGTATCGCAGAGAGCCTCAAGAGTATCCAGTTAATGAATGGATAGATTGGGGTGATGCCAGAGCAAACTTGCAAAATTATGTAAAAAAATGTGCATTAAAAAATGGTATTTCAGAACAGCAATTAAAGCAAGTATTGTGGTCAACAATTTGTCAGCTAGGTCAGCACCCCCACTTAATACTTAATCCTCGGCATTTGTCTGTCAAAGTTGCCACATCTGATGATCCCGTGTGGCAGTGTGAATCCTGCCAGCGTTCTCACCTACATCCTGCGGGGGGAATCTGTACGAATAAGAATTGCTTGAAAAGATTACCAATAGAAGCCAATAAAACTTGTGCCGATTTATATGACCGCAACTATTTTGCAACTGTTGCTGTAAATAAACGCCAACCATTACGGTTACATTGTGAAGAATTGACGGGACAAACTGATGATCAAGCAGAAAGACAGCGACATTTCCGCAACATTATAGTTAATGTTGGTGAGCGAGAAAGAGATTTTATACCAGTAGTAGATATTATCGATATCTTGAGCGTCACTACCACAATGGAAGTGGGAATTGATATTGGTAGTTTAATGGCTGTTGTGATGGCAAATATGCCACCTATGCGGTTTAATTACCAGCAACGGGCAGGTCGAGCAGGTCGTCGGGGTCAGGCTTTTGCGATTGTACTTACTCTTTGTCGAGGTCGTTCTCACGATGAATTTTATTATCGACATCCAGAAAAAATTACAGGCGATCCGCCACCTGTTCCTTTTCTTTCCATGTCACAGATTGAGATTACAAGGCGTTTGTTAGCTAAAGAATGTTTAAGACGTGCTTTTAAAGATGCTGGTGTCAAAGGTTTGGAGGTCGAAAGAAAGCCGGATAGTCATGGAGAATTTGGCACAGTAGAAAATTGGAGGAACAAAGAAGAACGGCGCGAAGAAATCCGCAATTGGTTAGAGAATTCCCAGCAAGTAACTCAGGTAATTAATGCTTTGCTTTTTGGCGTTGCGGGGATTACTCCAAGTGAACTGGAAAGTTATGCTCGTCAGCAGTTGTTCAATGAGATTAACGATTGTGCCAATAATTTAGAATTAACTGGAGAGGGACTGGCAGAACGCCTTGCTGAAGGAGGCATCTTGCCGATGTATGGTATGCCTTCAAGAGTACGCGATTTGTATCACCATGACCCGTCTAGAAAACAGAAGGTTTCTACCATAGATCGAGATTTAGATTTAGCGATCGCTGAATTTGCACCAGGTTCAGAAAAAACTAAAGATAAGCGAATTTACACCTCTATCGGTTTCACCGCAGCTTTACTTCCAGATCAGAAAAATGGGTTAGTTCCTGCGGGTGAACCTCTTTCTGGGCGGAAGTGGATGTTGAGGTGTCAGCGTTGTCAAAATACGGAAACTTCTGATGTAAGGCTTGAAAATACAGTCTGCCCGAAATGTGGAGCAACTGACGAGGAGGGATTTCGAGTCTTTCAATGGGCTGTACCTTTAGCTTTTCGTACCAGCCTCAATAGTGGGAATGATGCTAAGAATGAGTATGATGTATTGATTACAGGTGCAGGCAGTGTAGCTGAATCAAAGCCTCAAGATTTTAACTTAATAGATAATACCAATACTCAAATAGCTTTCTCAGAATCCGGTCGCGTGTTTCGCGTTAATGATAATCGCGGACAACTTTTTAAAGGGGCGACAGGAAATGCTTCATTTGGACGCGGTGATAAACTGTTACCAGATCAGTGGATTGATGAGAGATTCCAGAAAAAAGAAGATGGGGTGAAGTTCCTTCTTCGGGGAGAATCAGAGGCGATCGCCATTGTTGCCCCAAAAACTACTGGCGTGTTGCGGATCAAACCCGTGACTGTACCAGATGGATTATGCCTCGACCCCGTTGCACCAGGTTCCGCCGTCAAAGCTGCTTACTACTCAGCCGCTTTCATTCTCCGTGCTGTAGCGGCACAAGAATTAGATATTGATCCAGAAGAATTGGACGTGAGCGGTTTGCGCCAGGTTGAACTAGATGGTACTGGAGAAAAAGTAGGAGAAATCGTGATTAGCGATCGCCTTGCCAATGGTTCTGGCTTTGCCTACTGGCTAGCTAATCACTGGCAAGAAATCCTTATAGATAAAATTTTGAATTCTGGGAATACCTTTGCTAGTGCAATCATGTCACAGCAGCACCGAGACAAATGCGATTCTTCCTGTTACGATTGCTTGCAGCAGTATCGCAATATGAATTACCATGGTCTGCTTGATTGGCGCTTGGGGCTTTCGTTACTGCGGGGATTAGCTAGTAGTCATTTCCATTGCGGACTTGATGACGATTTTTCTACCCCTGATTTAGACGGTTGGGTAAAAATGGCAACTCAACTGAGAGATACATTTTGTGAATCGTTCAGTAATTGTTCTCCACAACAGTTTGGCGTTCTACCTGGTTTAGTAGTAGGTGATAAAAGAGTTATTATTGTTCATCCTTTATGGAACCAAAACAGTTGTTTTGGTTTATTGGCTAATGCCTCTTCCACAGTATCCGTTTCTACCCAAATTCGATATCTCGATTCTTTTAATCTCCTGCGACGACCAAGTTGGTGTTATCAGTCACTAAGTACTTAACTAAAGCTTCAAGAAAATTAAGTTATGTTGCACACTCAATGCTTGGAGAGCGATCGCTCTCTACTCCGTTGCCGGACAATTTTTTGAAAAAAAATATGCTTTAGCTAAAGTAAATATACCTACCTTGATCTTGACAAGTACGATCTTTAGCTACCTATTGCTATAGCCTTGTCCTTTTTTGTTCCATTGGGTTATGAAATCTTTTTGACCGTACAGATCAGCTTAATTCCCTATCGGAACTTAAACAAGTTGTGGAATAAAATAAGGCTGTATTCCATTCTAGGAAAGGGATTTAGTTCGATAAAGGTTAAGGAGGCTCAAACCCAGTCACAGCAGGAAAAAACCTAAATTGACCTTAAAACCATTTACAGGCTGGGTTTGAGCCTATTTTTCAGCCAGTTTTTGTCTAAGTCGCGCTAAGGGAGGATTCACTTATCAAGTGGCCAATTTTAATCCACTTGGGAAAAATGGATCTGTTTCAATATCTATATTTAAAAATGGGCGTAAAATTTATCATCGTGCAACTAAAAATTTTATAAGCTCTGATGAATGATTTGCCAACAAGGATGCGATCGCATTCAGGATAAAAATTTTCTGCGGCTGGAAAAGCTAAAACATTATCCTCAGCCTGGGAAGCCAAGAGAGTCTCCGATGGTGACACAATAACCGTCGCTGATGGTCAAAATGAGAAGAAAATCCGATTTTGCGGGATTGAAGCGCCTGAAAAGTCACAACCTTTAGGTCTAACTTCAGCTGGATCATCAAGCTGCACTAATTCGAGGTAGGTATCGTGAATAGCTTTATGAGATTCAACGGTTTTTTTATGCCCAAGATATGAATATAATTTCATATCAATAGCCGTTCAACTCAGAGGGAGGATGAGTAGTGAACCTCACCGATGTCTCATCTCAAACTTTTTGCGCTCGCAAGTTAAAAGTGTTGGCGGATACAACGCGGTTAGCTGTTTTG